>CAJMBB010000026.1 GCA_905211615.1 uncultured Collinsella sp.
CGGAATCAGGCCCTCGCGGCCTAGTCGCTATTTAGGGCGTCCAAGATTTGGGACGCAGTTCAAAGACGGAGCCGGGCCTTTTCTGCATTTGACCAGATAAAACCTACCAAAATGAACCTGTCCCTTTTTGGCAGGTTAGCGGAGCTTGCTGGTCTCGAAGTACTCGGGGAACTGGTCCAGAACCTCGGTCTGGTTGCGGAACATCATGTGCAGGTGCTTGCTGACCAAAAAGCTCGCTTCGATGGGGTCGCGACCGGCGATAGCGCGGCGAATCTGCTTGTGTTCGTTCACGATGTCCTGATTGTCGAGAACCTGCGTGGCAGCGCGCAGCCAGCGGAAGCGCTCCAAGTCGGCATTGGTCTCTTCGAGCCACGACCACACGGTGCTGCGACATGCGATGCTAAAAATCATGTGATGCATGAGGTTGTCGCTCAAAAAGAAGCCGATGCGATCCTCTTCGGCCATGGCCTTTTCCTGCAGCGCGATGGCGCGGTCGAGCTGCTCGATGCCGGCCGACGTGGCGCGCGCACAGCATTCCACGATCACCTGCTTTTCCAGATGTTCGCGGATGTAACAGGCACTCTCGGCAAGGGTGAGGTTGATGGGTGAGACGTAGGTGCCGCTCTGGGGCACGGTGCGCACCAGGCCTTCCTGCGCCAAGCGAACCAAAGCCTCGCGCACGGGCGTGCGACCCATATCCAGGTCGTCGCAAAGTTGCTTGACGCCCAGCTTTTCGCCCGGCTTGTAGTCCAGGTAGACGATTTTGCGTCGAATGGTGTGGTAGGACTGGTCCTGTAGGCTCGTTTCCTGCTCGCCGACGTGCATCGATTCTTCCATAGCGCCTCGCAACTGTTCTATCAAACTCATATGTCAGTTGTTAATTATGCCGCGAATCAGCTCTCCGCGGTGGGTAATTCGGCTGTTGCCTGAGAACTATTGCGGCATCTTAGTCTGTGTTTGCGCAAGGCTGCGCTCAATGTTGCCGTATCATAAGCCGTCGCAAACGTGAAATAGAAAGAAGGAATCCCATATGCAACTGGCAAATATCGTACGCGAGCGCTGGAAAGGCGTCTTGTTCTGCCTGATCATCGCCATTCCCGCGACGTTGCTCGGCAAACAGGTTGAGGTGGTCGGCGGTCCGGTATTCGCCATCCTCTTTGGCATGGTCCTGGCGCTCGTCTTTCCCAAGAATCGTCGCGAACAGCTCGCCGTCGGCGTCACCTATACGTCCAAAAAAGTCTTGCAGTACGCGGTTATCCTGCTTGGCTTTGGCATGAACCTCTCCCAGATTCTGTCCAAGGGCGCCCAGTCGCTACCGATTATCGTGGCGACAATCTCGACCTCGCTTGTCATCGCCTTTGTGCTCTGCCGCGTTATGAATGTGCCGGGTAAGATCGCGACGCTTGTGGGTGTGGGTTCGTCGATTTGCGGCGGTTCTGCTATCGCCGCGACTGCACCCGTCATCGATGCCGACAATCGCGAGATTGCCCAGGCCATTTCGGTCATCTTCCTGTTTAACGTTATCGCGGCGCTCGTGTTTCCGACGCTCGGCGGCATGCTCGGGCTGACCAACGAGGGCTTTGGCCTGTTTGCCGGCACTGCCATCAACGACACCTCGTCCGTAACGGCTGCGGCGAGCGCTTGGGACAGCATGCATCCCGGCGCCAATGTGCTCGAGAGCGCCACGGTGGTCAAGCTCACCAGGACGCTGGCCATTATTCCCATCACGTTGGCGCTTGCTTGCTGGCAGATGCATCTGGCGCGCAAGGCCGGCGGCGACGCCAAAAGCACGTTCTCGATTAAACGTGCGTTTCCCATGTTTGTGCTGTTCTTTGTGCTGGCGAGCGTGATCACCACGGTGCTTCAGCTTCCCGCGTCCTTTACGGCGCCCATCAAGGAGCTGTCGAAGTTCTTTATCGTGATGGCCATGGCGGCTATTGGTTTTAATACCGATATCGTCGAGCTGGTCAAAAAGGGCGGCAAGCCCATCGCGCTGGGCTTTTGCTGCTGGATTGGCATCGCGTGCATGAGTTTGGGAATGCAACACGTACTGGGAATCTGGTAGAGAAGTAGCTTATTTGCGTGCTGCGTGCTGGTGAGCGCATTCTCACGGTGGAGCGATAGGAGCTCTTGCGGGTATGGCTTGTCCGCAGGTTTATAAGTCCCGAAGAGCTCTTATCGCCCCGCCAGGATGGCGATGCGGGGCAACACCTATACTCGCAGGACGGCGCTTTCTGCCCTATAGTGTTTGGTGAGCAATATCGTTCAATTTTGAAACACTTGGTCGTGCGACCGTCGGCGGTTGCACGTCGCTGCGGACAGGGACAAATCATGGATAGCGATGCCAAACTGAACATCTTGACCGAGGCCCTGGCTGCTGCCGGGGCCTCGGCATTGGCAATCGATGCGCGTGGGGACGTCGCGATCTCGACCATGAATGACGCGGCGCTTGAGCGGGATGTGGCGGCTTTTGTAGCTGAGCGTCTCGACCGTATAGGAGACGGCGCGCGTCTGGTTATGGGGCGTGCGGGTACGCGCCTGAGCCTGACCGTTCGCCCCACCGACAAAGAGGGCGGGGGCCTTTGGGTCGTCGTGGTCCGCGAGGTGCGCGGCGCCGCGGCGCATGCGGGCATCGAGTGGCTCAACGCCGACGAGGTTGAGGCCCGCTACGAATCGAGCGCGTACGGCATCGTTGAGGGTGCCGCTGCGGTGGCTGCGCCGGTCGCCGAGAGCTATGCGCGCGGCGTGCCCCTTATGCTCGAGGGCGAGCTGGGAGCGGGTCAGGTCGAGATCGCCAAGCGCCTCTATCTGGACGGTCCTTTTGCCGATCAGCCCTTTGTTTCCGTTGCGCTCGATGAGCTCACCGAGCGCGGTTGGCGCCATGTGCTCAAAAGCGCCGAATCGCCGTTGTTCCAAACGGGGCTGACCCTTTGCATTGAGGGCTGGAACGCGGTTGTCCCCCAGCGCCTCCGCGAGCTGGTCTCCACGATGACCGACACCGCGTTGGCGACGCGCTGCCATGTGGTGCTGACGGCGAATGACATGCCGGGCGGCGGCGAAAGTGATCAAGCCGCCTTTGTGACCGAGCGTTTCGCCTGTGCGGTGAGCGTGGCGCCGGCAATCGCCGAGCAGGGAGCCGCGTCGACGAAGGCTGCGCGCTATTTGGAATATCTCGCTGATGCATTTGGGACGGCAGCGCCCACGCTGTCTGCCGCGGCGACGAAGACGCTCGATGCTTACCGCTGGCCGCGCAATTATCTGCAGCTCCGCGAGGTCTCGGAACGACTGTATATATTGGTGGGGGCGGGCACGGTGGACCGCGCTGTGGCGGAGGAAGTGCTCGCCCAAGAGGACGTGATTAAGACCGCAACCTTTGGTGCCCCGACGCTCGAAAGCGACCTGTATATCCTGCGACCGCTGGCCGATACCGAGCGAGATATCGCGCATCTGGTTGTAGACCATCTCCACGGCAACCGAACCCGTGCGGCGGAGGTGCTGGGCATAAGCCGTACAACGCTGTGGCGCTTGCTGAAGGACGATGACCGTTGAGCGAGGCGCCCGTGACCGCGCGCGACGCGTGTGCTACAGTCCAAAGCGTTATTGTTTCGATTTGGTTACGGCGTGCGAGGGCATATGGCTGAGACTTCAAAACCGAGCCGCAGAAGGCGGAGTGCCGCGCCGGTCAACCGACGCACAACATCGGTGACGTGGGGTAAACACGCCTCGGGGTTTGATGGCTCGTTCAAGCGCACTAAATACGGCTATCCTTCGGCAAGCACCCGCTTGGCCATGCAGGCAGAGTCCTCGCTGTGGGGCCGCAAACGCGTGGTGGGCTCAAAGCTCAAGCACGACGGCACGCTTGGTTACATCAGTCGCGGGGCGGCTCGCCGCAGCGGGCTCAACCCGGCTGGTTGGCATCGTTACGTGCCGATCGTGGCCGTCGTTGCAGTGATCGTCATCGCACTCGCCGCGCTCGGCTACGCCGGCGGTGGCGCCAACTTGGACGCAATGTTTAAATCGCCCGAGCTCGCGCATGCGGGTACAGAAGTTGTCGAGGGCGCACAGGTCCAGACGGGCGTCGCGCCCCAGCGCGGTATCGTCGCGGCGGCCTCCACCATCGCCGATGCGCAAAAGGACGAAGATAAGCAAGGCGACGACGTCGATGCGAATCAGACGAGCGAAACGGCAACAACTCCATCGGCGGGATAAGTTGCGAGTGGGGCAGCTAATTTGGGACGGGGCTTTTTTAGCTGCCCAAGACAGCGGCTCATTCGATGTCAGTCGCCAAAAGCGAGCGAGCCGCATTTGCGCCAAGGTGACGTGAAATGAGAGGGCGCTGACCTTCTGGTCGTGCCCTCGAAATTGAACGTCAGATTGGCGTGAATGCGGCCCGCGCAGCGTCAACGAGCCCGCCGTTCGGTAGAACGGCGGAACTAATTACTTTACGTACACCACGTTGTCGCGGCGCGGCTTTGCCTCGGGTAGCGTGTCCTCGGCGTAGCCAAGAATGCAGTTACCGACACCGCGCAGGCTGCCGTCGGCGGGCAGGCCCCAGCTGGCCAGCAGCTCCAGGCCCTCGGGCGAGTCAAAGACCTCATGCGCGCGGTGAATCCAGCACGAATCGACACCCAGTGCATAGGCGGCGTTGAGCAGGTTGCCCATGGCGAGCGAGCCGTCTTCCAGATGTGTGGGCACGCTGCGGTCAACCAGCACCACCACAACGGTCTTGGCGCCATAGAAGGGGTCGCTGTTGCTGCCCATGACCTGGGCGTTGAGCTGTGAGAGACGCTCGACGGTCGCGGGGTCGGTGACGGCGACAAACGTCACCGGTTGGCGGCCCATGCCGCTCGGTGCATATTGGCCGGCTTCGATAATACGTGCAAGCTTTTCGGCCTCGACGGGACGATCGCTGTAGTTGCGGCAGCTGCGGCGGTGAATGAGCGCTTCGATGGTCTCCATGGTGTCTCCTTGCGGTGGCGTTGCAGATGCCACGTTCATACCCGTCGGGCTCAAACGATAGACGGTCAATTGCCCGGCCAAAAGGATGGATTCCAATTGGGAAAGTGGGTTTGCATAAAAGTACCTTCAGAATGTGACAAACAAATGGGATGGTTAAACGTTTTATCCCGTCTACCCTGCGGTTTTTTACCACTTGCCTAAATGACGAACGCATAACCTCTGATAAAGGTTTTACTAAAGGAGCACCAATGTTTATCAACGCGCCATGGTGGCGCCGGGCCAGGAGGTAACATCATGTTCCAGGCTGGAGATGTCGTCGAGACCGATTTCGAAGGATTTCTGAAGCTGCTGCGTTCCAAGACGCGCGCTTTCGTGTCGATCAACGATCACGAGTACTACATCACGCACACCGATGGCTATTGGCGTGTTCAGGATTGCGAGGCCCTCAACGACAAGGGCCACTTTACTGACTGTTCCGAGCTGGTCAACACGGTCTGCGAGGTCGTCGAGCTGCCGTGGATTGCCGGCAAGAGCCTGCATGACAGCTTCTCGGGCGCTACGGTCTATGAGGCCGTCGCCGCTTAACAGGCAATAAAACTCGATTTTCACGTGACCGCTGGCGCCGCCCCCGCGCCGGCGGTCTTTTTCTGCCGATAGGCCATAAAAATGCACGCATTTGCGGAGAGCCTGTTGACGATAGTCAAAACTCGGACTAATCTAGAGATACAAAATTGGTCAAAAATCGGACAATTGAATGGTGGGATAGATGAATGGTGCGGTTACGCTGGTCGACTTCGACCGGTTGCTCAATGGACTCGACCATATCTATTCGGAGTTCTCGCGCGCCTGCGGCCTTTCGGACTGCGCTTACTGGATGCTCGTCGATACCAGCACGGCGGGCGGCAGTATTGCCGTAAGCCGTCTGACAAGCGAATGGTTCTACAGCAAGCAGACCATCAACTCGGCAATTAAAACCTTGACGGCGCGGGGCTTCGCAACGTTGGAGTTTGCCGAAGGCAGCCGTAAGAACAAGGTTGTGAGCCTGACCGAAGAGGGCAGGCGATTTGCCGAGCGTTATGCGCTGCCGGCACTCAAGGCCGAGCAGCGAGCCTTTGGCGCGCTTGAGCCATGTGAGCAGCGCGAGATTATGCGCTTGATCGGCAAATTCTCTCAGGTGCTCGGCGATGAGTGCGATGCCTTTAAGCAGCATATCGCTGCCGAGAGCCAAGCCGAGAATCAAGGTGAGGGGGAGTCGTGCGACTGTTAATGAGGTTTCTAAAGCCATATCGAGGGCTTGTCGCAGTGACGCTGCTGGTGCTGCTGGTGGATAACGTCGGTACGCTGTTGGTTCCCACGATGCTGGCGAACATGGTCAACACCGGTATTACCACGGGCGATGTCGACTACATTTTACGCAACGGCCTATACATGTTTATCGCAACCAGCATGGCTAGCGGCGGCACGGTGCTGGGCTGCTATCTTTCGGCGCGCCTGGCCGCCAACGTGGCTTGCGATATTCGCAATGCCGTGTACGACAAATCGCTCGAGCTCGCGGCCAGCGATTTTGAGCGCTTTGGCACCGGATCGATGATCACGCGCTCGCTCAACGACATCAACGTGATTCAGCAGGCGATTCTGCAGACGATTCAGCTGGTGCTGCCCGTGCCGTTTTTGGCTGTGGCGGGCATCATCTTCGCCTGGTTTATCGATCCCGCCATGGGCACGCTTCTGGGCGTAGTCGTTGCGATTGTGCTGGTGGCGGCGGTCTTTACGGTTGCCAACGCGGCTCCGATCTTTATGCGCTTGCAGAGCTTTATCGACCGCATGAACGTGGTGCTGCGCGAGAATATTGTGGGCGTGCGCGTCATCCGTGCGTTTAACAAGGAGCGCCACGAGGAACGGCGTCTGGACGAGGTGTTTAGCGAATACGCCGCCAACGCCATCAAAGTCAACCACCTGTTTGTGGGCCTCGACAGCTCAAGCTTCTTTTTGATGAACATCGCCGAGGTGGCGGTGCTGTGGGTGGGCGGCAACCGCGTAGGCGCCCACGCCATGCAGATTGCGAGTATCTCGGCGGTGCTGGAGTATGCAATTCTGATCCTGTTCTTTGTGATGATGGCCCAGATGGTGGTGCTGACGCTTCCGCGTGCTGCCGCGTGCCTGAACCGTGCGCAGCAGGTGTTGGAGATTGAGCCGAGCATCGTCGATGGCGAGCGCACGCTGGATGACGGGGCGCGCGAGCCCCAAGACGAAGCCGATGCGGTGGCCGTGTTCGACCACATGTCGTTTCGCTTTGATGATGCCGACGAGGACACCCTGTGCGACCTGAGCTTTGCCTGCCGTCGCGGTCAGACGACTGCAATCGTTGGCTCGACAGGCTCGGGCAAATCGACGGTGGCAAAGCTTCTGCTGCGCTTCCATGATGCCACCAAGGGCTCCATTCGCCTGAATGGTGTGGACCTGCGCGAGCTTACGCAAGACGAAATCCGCGGGCGCATTGCCTATGTGCCGCAGAAGGCGTGGCTGTTCTCGGGCACGGTGGCGAGCAACCTTCGCTTTGGTAACGAAGGCGCGACCGAGGGCGACATGCTTCACGCGCTTGAGGTTGCCCAGAGCACCTTTGTGCTCGACCAACCGCAGGGGCTCGATACCCCGGTTGCCCAGGGCGGTACGAACTTTTCGGGCGGCCAGCGCCAGCGTTTGGCAATCGCCCGTGCGCTCATGAAGCATGCCGATCTATATATCTTCGATGACAGTTTTTCGGCCCTGGACTTTAAGACCGATGCCGCCCTGCGCCATGCGTTGCAAGACGAGACGCGTGACGCCGCGGTGCTCATCATCGCGCAGCGCATCTCGACGATTTTGCATGCCGACCAGATTGTCGTGCTCAAGGACGGCGAGATTGTGGGCTTGGGCACGCATAGCGAGCTTATGGAAACCTGCGAGGTGTACCGCGCCATCGCGGAATCGCAGATGAAGGGAGGTGAGTAGCATGACCGAGGAGCTCAAGAAGCAGGGCGGCGTTGATGACGCCGTTGCCGCGGGGCTGGTCGAGGAAACGGCTGCCGTGGCACCCGAGCTGGATGACGCCGCCAAGGCTGCAGCCGAGCGCGAGGCTCGCCGCCAAGCGCTCTACGAGGAAAACGAGCGCGCCGAGGACGAGCGCGCCCGCGCTGAGGCAGAGCGCATGCGCGATGTGGACGACGAGGACGAGGACGAGAAACCCCGCGACACCTGGGCGACGGTGCGCCGCCTGTGGAGCGAGGCTGCCGGCGACCATTGGCGCTTCTATATCGTGTTCGCGAGCATTGTGTTCTATGCCATCTTTAACACCGCTGCGCCGGCATATAGCGCCCGTGTGATCGATGAGCTGTGGGGCCACATTCAGGTAGCGTTTGTCAACAACGCCACCTTCAGCATCACCTGGGAGAACTGCGGCAGGACTATCTTCATCTACTTTTTGATTTGGACGGCCGCCGCTTCGTTCTACGCGCTCCAGAGCTTTTTGATGTCGAGCGTGGCCGAACGCCTCAACCTGCGCCTGCGCAACCGCATCGCACAAAAGCTCAACCGTCTGCCGCTTGCCTTCTTTGACGCGCATCGTCCCGGTGAGGTCGTCAGCCGCGCGACCAATGACCTGGACAAGATGTCCGAGAGCATGCAGCGCGGATTGCTGCAGCTGCTGGTGTCGATCGGCACGGTTGTTGGTGCTGTGAGCGTGATGTTCGTGTTCAGCGTGCAGCTTACGCTCGTCTTTCTGTTCTTTACGGCACTGTCGCTGCTGGTGACGAAGGTCGTCTCGCGCCGCACACACGATGTGACGGGCGAGCGCCAGGAGTGGGTGTCCAAGATTACGAGTGCGGTCGAGGAAGGCTATTCGGGCCGTCTGGTGATCCGCGCGTTTAACCGCGAACGTCAGAGCTCCGCTGAGGTGCACGAGGCTTCGAAGGAACTGGCTCGTGTGAGCACCAAGGCCGACTTTATGATCAATGCTGTCGGCCCCGCGGTGCGCTTTATCGGCCGTTTGGCGCAGATCGTTATTGCGCTTGTGGGCTGCAGCATGCTGGTTGCCGGTCACATGACCGTCGGCGTGTTCCAGGCGTTCTTCCAGTTTATCTACGAGGCGTCCGAGCCCATGACGCAGTTGTCGTTTACCTTCAACTCGCTGCAGAGCGCGCTGGCGAGTGCAGAGCGCGTGTTCGACCTGCTCGATGAGCCCGAGATGGAGGCCGATCCGCTGCCGGACAAGGCCGCCAAGCTGCCGGGTCGCGTGGAGGGCCGCGTCTCCTTTGAGCATGTGCGCTTTGGTTATTCGCCCGACAAGCCGCTTATGCGCGACGTGTCGTTTACCGCCGAGCCGGGCCAGAAGATTGCCGTGGTGGGAACCACGGGCGCAGGCAAGACGACGCTCATCAACCTGCTCATGCGCTTCTACGAGATTGACGGCGGGCGTATTACGCTCGACGGCGTGGACACGAGCCGCATGGACCGCGGCGAGCTGCGCCAGCAGTTTGGCATGGTGCTGCAGGACGCCTGGCTGTTCGACGGCACGATTGCCGAAAACATCGCCTACGGCTGCCCCGAGGCGACGCGCGACGAGATCGTGGCGGCTGCGCGCGCCGCGCAAGTCGACTTCTTTGTGCGCACCATGCCGCAGGGTTATGACACGCGGGTGGCCAACGATGCCGAGAGCATTAGCCAGGGCCAGCGCCAGCTGCTGACCATTGCGCGCGTGCTGCTCAACAACCCGGCGATTCTCATCCTGGACGAGGCGACCTCAAGCGTGGACACGCGCACCGAGCTTGCCATCGGCCGCGCCATGGACGCACTTATGCGCGGGCGCACGAGCTTTGTGATTGCACACCGCCTGTCGACGATTGTGGATGCCGACCTGATCCTGGTCATGGACCACGGCAACATCATCGAGCAAGGCACGCATAAGGAGTTGCTGGCTGCCGAGGGAGCCTACGCCGACCTCTATCTGAGTCAGTTCGCATAATGTGACAAAGGGACAGTCCCGCATGTCACATCAAAAGGAATGGCGCGCCGGGGATTGATTCCCTGGCGCGCCTTTTGCGTCGGTGCCGATATTGTTTTGTGCCGCTTGCGTTCCTAGCGTTCGTCCACGAGCTTGGCGACGAGGGCCTTGAGCTCGGCCACCTCTCGCTCGAGTTCTTTGACGCGGCGGGCATTCTCGGTGATACCCTGGCGGTTGAGGGCGGACTGCTCGGCGGCGTCATCGGGCATGTACTCGCGATGCTGCTTGGCGTCGAAACTCTCCTCGAACACACGGCAGCCGTTGCGCTTGATGATGCGTCCCGGCACGCCCACGACGGTGCAGTTGTCGGGCACGTCCTTGACGACAACCGAGTTGCCGCCGATTTTGACGTTGTTGCCGATGCGGATGTTGCCGAGCACCTTGGCGCCCGTGCCCACGGTGACGTTATCGCCGAGCGTTGGGTGGCGTTTGCCGGTCTCGTTGCCGGTACCGCCGAGCGTGACGCCCTGGTAGAGCACGCAGTTGTCGCCCACGATGGTGGTCTCGCCGATGACGACGCCCATGGCATGGTCGATAAAGAAGTGCTTGCCGATCTGTGCGGCGGGATGAATCTCGACGCCGGTGATGTGGCGGGGGATTTGCGAGAGCACGCGGGCGAGCGAGCGATGACCGTGCTCCCAGAGCCAGTGCTCGGGTACGTGGTTCCACTTGGCATGCAGACCGGGGTACGAAAGGAAAATGACCAGGCCGTTTTGCGCGGCGGGGTCCTGTGCCTGGACGGTCTTGATGTCCTCGCGAATGGTATTGATAAAGCTCACCGGCCGCCCTCCCTTAGCGCCATGGCAATGCGATTCAATAAAGTATAGCGATTCGCTAGGGATTAGGAAGAGCAATCTTTCACGGCTTTGCGTGACAGGTGTCAGTTATGCAAACTTGCTGGTAATGGAGTCATGCTTTTGTGGGGTTGCGCACGAGGGGACGCCGCAACCGTATACTGGTCAACTTGGACGTATCCGCGCCCACAACTGAGAGGTTTTACTTCATGGGTTTCATTAATTTTATCGCCGAGCTGCTCAAAGATCCGCGCACCGCGATTGCCAGCTGGATCGCCGCCGGCCCGCTTATGGCCTACGGCTGCGTGTTCCTGATCATCTTTATCGAGACGGGCGTGGTGTTCTTCCCGTTCCTTCCCGGCGATTCACTGCTGTTCGCCTCGGGTTTCTTTGCCCACAATGGCGGCTTTAACATCGTGGCGCTTCTGGCTACCGCATGGGCCGCTGCCATTTTGGGCGATCAGTGCAATTTTATGATCGGTCACTTCTTTGGCAAAAAGATCATCGCTTCGGGCAAGGTTAAGGCCATGACGCCCGAGCGCATCAAAAAGTCCGAGGACTTCTTGGACAAGTGGGGTCACCTGGCCATCTTCCTGGGTCGCTTCTTCCCGTTTATCCGCACCTTTGTGCCCTTTATCGCTGGCATGGGCGGCATGCACTGGCGCAACTTTGTCGTCTTTAACGTGCTGGGCGGCATTACCTGGTCGACGGTCTTTACGCTACTGGGCTATTTCTTTGGCGGCATCCCCTTTGTGCAGGAGCACTTTGAGTTGCTGATCGTCGGCATCGTTGCCGTGTCGATCATCCCGACCGTGGTCGGTCTGGTTAAGGCTAAGCTGGGCAAAAAGAACGCGTAGCTCGAGTCAGCGCGCAAACCGTGCAGTTGAGGCCCGTCACCGCTTACGGTGGCGGGCCTCTTCAGCTTCGGTCAAATGAAAATACTTTACTTAGTTAAAGAAAAGCGTTTTATCAGACGCGTACGGGGAGTACAATCTCGTGCATGCGAATCGACGTGCCATCGGCTTTGATGCCGTTCGCGTGTCCCGTCCGGCTCTACGCTCCGGGCGTGCGACGTTGCGACGCGGTCGGCCTCGGTCCTTGCGTGCGGGTTCGCGAGTATGCAACTGTGTATGTAAGGAGCGACATATGACTGTCGAGAAAAAGGATATCGATTGGGGTAGCCTCGGCTTTGGCTACATGAAGACCGATTACAGCTACGAGGCCCATTGGAAGGACGGCGAGTGGGACGAGGGTGGCCTGACCACCGACCACACCCTGCATGTCTCCGAGTGCGGCGGCATCTTCCATTACTGCCAGGAGGTCTTTGAGGGCCTGAAGGCCTACACCGCCGAGGACGGCAGCATCGTCTGCTTCCGTCCCGACATGAACGCCGAGCGTATGTACAACTCTGCGCAGCGCCTCGAGATGCCCCCGTTCCCCAAGGACAAGTTCGTTGAAGCCGTCAAACAGGTCGTTTCTGCCAACGCCGCCTGGGTTCCGCCCTTCGGTTCCGGTGCGACCCTGTACGTGCGTCCGTTTATGATCGGCTCCGGTGACGTGATCGGCGTGGCTCCCGCTCCTGAGTACACGTTCCGCATCCTCGTGACCCCGGTCGGTCCGTACTTTAAGGGCGGCCTCAAGCCCGTCAAGCTGCGCGTTTCCGAGTACGACCGCGCCGCACCGCACGGCACCGGCAACATCAAGGCCGGCCTGAACTACGCCATGTCCCTCAAGCCCACGATGGAGGCCCATCGCGAGGGCTATGCCGAGAACCTGTATCTCGACTCCGAGTCCCGCACCTATGTCGAGGAGACCGGCGGCGCCAACGTCCTGTTCGTGAAGGAGGACGGCACGCTCGTCGTTCCGCAGTCGCACACCGACTCCATCCTGCCCTCCATCACCCGTCGTTCGCTCGTTCAGGTTGCTCAGGACCTGGGTATGACCGTCGATCAGCGTCCCGTCGAGTGGGCCGAGGTCAAGGCCGGCACCTTTGTGGAGTGCGGCCTGTGCGGCACCGCTGCCGTCATCTCCCCGGTTGGCGAGATTGACAACAAGGTCTATGGCGCCGACGAGACCGTGACCTTCCCGGCTGGCTACACCGAGATCGGTCCCGTGATGAAGAAGCTTCGCGAGACCCTGACTGGTATCCAGTCCGGTGCTGTTGAGGACAAGCACAACTGGGTTTACGCCGTCGCGTAATTAGCCTTTCCTGTCCGGGCAGAGAGCAAGCTCCCTCCCGGCGCGTCCTCGGACATGCAAGAAGCCCTCGCTGCGCACTTCGTGCGGCGAGGGCTTCTTGCGTCCTGCGGAGTGCGCCGGGAGGGAGCTTGCTCTCCGCCCTGCGGGCTCGGCGATGTCACAACGAACAATAATTAATCTGAATTAAAGATGGTGCGCGCCATGTGGGGGTGGTGGCGACGTGCATTTTTGCGAGTATTCTGCAATCGAAGGCCCCTGCATACCGACCTCGGGCAAAAAATCGGGATTTCTCGATGTTTTCTACGAATGATGGGCGGGGTTATGGGCTGGCAGCGTTTGATTTGCAGGGATATTCGCGGTCTTTGGCATTTATCGTGGCGCCCGAAGCTCTTGGTTATGTTGAATACTCCTGAAAATGCACGGCGCTCAGAGGGGGACCTTCGCGAAAAAGGAAACCGCCCCGTCGAAGTATGCATTCGACGGGGCGGTTTATACATTTGGCCGATTAAGGATGCGCTGCCAAACTACTAGAACTTGACGGTCGGGGCCTGGCGGGCTGCTTCGGCGGCCTCGAAGCCCTGGCGCTCCTTAAACTGGAAGATGCCGGCAAAGATGACAGCCGGGAACGTCTGAATGGCGTTGTTGTAGCTGAGTACGCAGTCGTTGTAGCTCTGGCGTGCATAGCTAATCTTGTTCTCGGTATCCTCGAGCGATGCCTGCAGCTGCGTAAAGTTGGTGTTTGCCTTAAGATCGGGATAGGCCTCGGCTACGGCGAAGAGCTGGCGCAGCGCACCGGTCAGCACGTTGTCGGCTTCCATCTTGGCCTCGGGCGTGGTGGCCTTGACGGCGGTGTTACGCGCGCTGATCACGGCGGAGAGCGTCTCCTGCTCGTGCTTGGCGTAGCCCTTGACGGTCTCGACCAGGTTGGGGATCAGGTCGTTGCGGCGCTGCAGCTGTGTATCGATGTTCTGCCAGGCGTTATCGATGCGGTTACGCTTGGTGACCATGTTGTTGTAGATGCCGGCGATGGCGCAGACAATCACAATGACAACAACGATGCCGATGATGACGGTAATCATGATGTCTCCGTTTCGAATGGCCGCGGCGGCATGCGCCAGCTGCCGTTGGTATAACGCTACTAGTATACCCGCAACGTTTTGCCGTGCCGAACTTTCCGGCAAGCGTTATGTTTTCGGCGGGGTTGGTACCGGGGCAAAGCGCGCGAGGTACAGGTGTAAGATATGCGACAGATTGACGAGTGTTGTCTTTGCCCTGAGGATGGCGATACCAGTGGACCTTCGCATTAAGAAAACCTACCGCGCCCTGTTCGATGCTTTCACCGAGCTTCTCGAGGAGCATCGTTTTGAGGACCTGACGGTTGCCATGCTGTGCGACCGCGCTATGATTCGCCGCACGACGTTCTACAAGCATTTTCGCGACAAGAACGATTACTATGCCTTTTATATCGATGAGCTCATGTCGGGCTTGCCGCAAAAACAGCCCGATGAGGCCGGCGCGGTATCTGCCGAGGACGTGCGCGCGCTTCGACACGCGATTTTGGACGATGCCATGGATTTGATTCTGACGCACGAGCGGCTCATGGATAACATTTTGGCAAGCAGCATGTCGGGCATGTTGACCAACGTTATTTGCGACCGCATTGCCCGCTCCATCCGCGAGCGTGTGATGAACGTGCTTGCCGAGGATGCCCTGGCCCCCGTGTCACTTGAGACGACGTCTGAGTTTGTCGCCGGCGGTATTATTCGACTTTTCACGATATGGTGGGAATCGGGCCACGATCTTGAGCGTCGACCTGAGATAGCCGACGTGGTCGATGCACTGTTTGAGCGGACCATGACACCGGTGAATCACTAAAGTGGCGGAGAGAGGGGGATTCGAACCCCCGGAACGCTCTCGCGCTCAACGGTTTTCAAGACCGCCGCATTCAACCGCTCTGCCATCTCTCCGTGAGTCGTAATGATAGCATCGTTTTGAATTTGCAACAGGGAAGGCGAACGATGACGATCACCGAAATCGACGAGAAGTTCATGCGCGAGGCGCGGGCGGAGGCTCGCGCCGCCGCTGCGGTGGGCGAGGTGCCGATTGGTGCCGTGGTAGTGCGTGCGGGTGAGATTGTCGCGCGGGCGCACAATCGGCGCGAGCTCGACCAGGATCCTTCGGCTCATGCAGAGTTCGCGGCCGAGTGCGCCGCTGCCCAGGCGCTTGGCCGCTGGCGTCTTTCCGACTGTACGGTCTATGTGACGTTGGAACCCTGCTGCATGTGCGCGGGCCTTATGGTCAACGCGCGCGTGGGGCGCTGCGTGTATGGCGCGGCCGATGCCAAGGCGGGTGCGCTGGGCTCGTTGTATGACCTCAATGCCGATTCGCGCCTGAACCATCGGTTTAACGTGACGGCTGGGGTCCTGGCGGATGAATGCCGCGAGCTGCTGAGTAGCTATTTTGGCGGTCTGCGCGGAACGGGCGGCGTTGATTGCGGTTGTGGGGCCGATCTTGAGGCGCATGCTGCTCATGCCGAGGCGCTTGCGGACGCCGATGGGGATGCTGGCACGGCGGTTGACTTTGGTCCTGCGTGCCGCCGACCCCGCCGTGTGCTGTTGGCGATTGACTCCTTTAAGGGCAGCGTGTCGAGCGCGCAGGCGGAGGCGGCGGTTGCCGAAGGCGTGCGCCGCGTTTGGCCCGATGCCGAGGTGCGCGCATTGCCGCTGGCAGATGGTGGCGAGGGAACGCTCGATGCCATCGCCGCATGCGGTGGCGAGCTCTCAACCTGTGATGTCGCAGGCCCCTTGGGCGACCGCGTGTCTGCCCGGATGCTGGTGGACGGCGAGCACGAGTCGGCTGTAATTGAGATGGCCGAGGCGGCCGGCATTGGGTATTCGCCTTGCACGGAGTCGGCGGCGTTGGCGGCCACAACCTATGGCGTGGGCGAGCTTATGCTTCGCGCAGTTCGCACGGGCGCAAGGACACTCTATATTGGCTTGGGCGGCAGCGCCACCAACGACGGTGGCACCGGCATGCTGCGGGCGCTGGGCGCGCGTGTGGTCGATGATCAGGGCTGCGAGGTCGTCCCCGGTCTTGCCGGCCTTGAGCGGGTGACGAGCGTTGATTTGGCGCCAGCGCTACAGGCTTTGGATGATGCTCGTATCGTTGTGCTTTCCGATGTCGAGAATCCGCTCGTGGGGCGTCGAGGCGCACTGGCGGTGTTTGGCGGGCAGAAGGGCCTGCCGGCGGATGATGTCGAGGTGCTGCGCAGATACGACAGCTGGATGGTCGGCTACGGTCGCTTGCTCGATGCGGCGATTGCCAGAGCTCGAGCCCAGGGGTTGTTGCGCACGCCCGAGGGCGCACGGACATTTGGCTCGGTGCTCGGCGTGCCCGGTGCCGGTGCCGCAGGCGGCCTGGGTGCCGCGCTGCTGGCGCTCGGGGCGGAGCTGCGTTCGGGCGTGGAGACGGTGCTCGATCTGACTGGGTTTGACGAGCGCGTGCGCGATGTCGACCTGGTCATTACAGGCGAGGGCAATATGGATGAACAGTCCGCCGCTGGAAAGGCGCCGGTTGGTGTGGCTCGCCGCGCCAAGCGATATGGCAAATCGGTGGTTGCCGTCGTGGGTGGTCGCGCCGTCAACCTGGATGCGGTGTGTGAGCAGGGTATTGACTTGGTTTTGCCGATTTGCCGCAAACCCATGGGCCTGGAACAGGCGATCGATCCGCAAGAAGCCACAACCAACCTCATCTGTGCCGGCGAGGCAGCCGCCCAATCCTACGACCTCGCCCGCCTCTAAGGCCTAACTCCCTATAAGTTGCGGTGAAATACGGAGTGTTTTTGCCTTTAAGGGGCCAATTCAGTCCGTATTCCACCGCAACATCGAGAATGGCCATACGAGGCTGGTCGCCATGGGTCTCTAGTCGGACCGTTTGCCACGAAATGCGGCCATCTACTACATTAAACCGGCCATCCTCGACCATCCCGGAATTTACAAAAACAAAACCGACGCTCCTATAAGTTGTCAAGAGGCAGTTTGCGGGAGCGTTCTCTCCAA
>CAJMBB010000027.1 GCA_905211615.1 uncultured Collinsella sp.
TCCGATCTCGCCGTCGCCCGTGTCCGTCGCGCCGTCGAAGCAGCGCAGGCCGGCCGCAAGCCCGCCGCCCGCCTACGCGGGGCGACCTCGGGCTGCATGTTTGTGGGAATCAGCTAACCGAAAGGCTTACACGTGAACGAAGAACCTCAAGTCCTCTACTGCGACGCCTGGCTCATGGCCATCGACAAGCCCGCCGGCATGATCGTCCACGGCGACGGCACCGGCGAGCGCACACTTACCGACTACGCCAGCGACCTGCTGCTGGCGATGGGCGATGGCTTTGCCGCGACCGACATGCAGCCGCTCAACCGCCTGGACCGCGACACCACCGGCGTGGTGTTGTTCTCGCTCGACAAGCAGACGCAGCCCGCCTTTGACCAGATGGTCATCGACCACGCTTTCGAAAAGCACTACCTGGCGCTCGCCGAAGGCAAAATCGACTGGAACGAAAAGCTCATCGACAAGCCCATCGCCCGCGACCGTCACGACAGCCGCAAGATGCGCGTCGGCGCCAGCGGCAAGCCGTCTCAGACGCGCGTGAAGGTGCTCAAGCGCCTTAAGAGCCGTCGTGGCCTGCCCACGCGCTCGTATATCGATGTCGAGTTGCTCACCGGCCGCAAGCATCAGATTCGCGTGCACCTGGCGAGCGAGCGTCATCCCCTGGTGGGCGACGACCTGTACGGCACGCCGCGCCCCTGCGGCCTGATGCTCCACGCCCACAGCGTGTCCTTCACGCATCCCGTAACCGGCGAGCACATCCACATCGAAGCCCCCTGCCCCTGGGAGCCCTAAACCACCACAATGGGGACAGGCACCTTTGTGGTGGTTTTGCCGCAATGGCTCAGCCGCGGTCCCAAAACGTCTCGATCTGTAACAGTTAGAACCCATTTTCCGGTCTATCCGTTACAAATCGAGACATTCGAATCCCCCTCAAGGGAAAATCTCAATCTGTAACAATAACTCGTCAAAATCGGTCCCAGATGTTACAGATCGAGACAAAGGGACGGCAAGGTTCGGAAGTATCTCAATCTGTAACACCTAGCCCACTTTTAACGGTCTAGTTGTTACAGATTTAGACAAAACGGCAGACAACAAAAGCGGCATCGCCCATCGAGGGTGTTGCCGCTTTTCTATTGAGGAACCTAAATGGTTTTGACCTTGCCCTGTCGCTAGACCGTGATGACGTTGTCCATCGACTGGTACTTGGCGGGCACCTCGCCCGCAGTGATGATCGTTGCATCGCGAAAGTCCGCAAACTTGACGGGCGCCACCATGCCAAATTTACTGGCGTCCGAGATTACGAAGCGCTTGGCCGTATGGCGCATCGAGATACGCTTGATCTGCGCTTCCTCGATATCCGGCGTGGTGAGACCTTGCTCGGCGGCGATGCCATTGGAACCCCAAAAACCGCAGTTGAAGTTATAGCGGTCCAGGGTTGCCAAGGCATCGGGACCGACGAGCGCCTCGGTCTCGGGCTTGAGCTCGCCGCCTAGCACCACGGTGCGCATACCGCGCAGGGCGAAATGCTGAGCATGGAGCACGGAATCGGTCACATAGGTGACACCCTCAAGGCGCGGAAGATGCTCGATGAGCTTGAGGGTCGTGGAGCCCGAATCGATATACACAAAGCTATCGGGCTCCACCAGGGCCGCGGCACGGGCGCAGATGCGCTCCTTGTCATCGTTATGGAGATCACTGCGCTCATTAAGCGTCAGGTCGCGCGTCACGTGCGCGCGCTCCAGACTCGTCGCGCCTCCGTGTACCTTGGCGATACGGTGCGCGCGGTCGAGCGTTTGCAAGTCGCGGCGAATGGTGGACGGTGTCACGCCCAGGGCTTCGGCAAGCTCCGGCACGGTAACCGAGCCGGCCTGCTGAACCATCGACACGATCGCGTTGAGCCTATCTTCCGCTAGCATCGCTTACTCCTCCTCGGGGTACACGACTCCCCAGTCGGCGCGAAGCTTGGTCATAAGCTTCATAACATCAGAAGCATAATCCAGCAGCTCGCGCTTAGAGTCGTCGCCGGCAACGGCCTTCTCAAGATCGGCCATCTCATAGCAAAGGGCGTAAGCCTCGGTGCCGGCGTGGACCTCCTCACGGTGACCGTCTGCAGTCCACACGATGGTCGCGTGATCGGCACGCGGATAATCGCTGACCTCGATATAGCACTTGTCGAAGCTAATGATCGAACGCTTGGGCTGCTTGGAGTGGAGCGTGAGGCTCACCACGCCCAGCTGCTGTTCGGCATTACGGCAGACGATGCCGCCCGCAACGTCGACACCAGTCTCACAGGTGTTGCCCAGCGAGACAACCTCAGCGGGCTGGCTTGCCATAAAGAGGCGCATAACGGACAGGGCATAGACGCCAATATCGAGCATGGCACCGCCAGCAAGGTTGCGATTGTAGAAGCGGTTGGTCAGGTCGCCGTACTCCTTATAGCTACCAAAGTTGAGCTGGGCGAGGTTCATGCGGCCAAACTCGCCGGCATCCATGCGGCGGCGCAGCTCCTGATACAAGGGCATGTGGAGCACCGTAGTAGCGTCCATGAGGACCACGTTGTGCTCGTCGGCGATGGCACGCGCCTCGTCGAGCTCAGCGGAATTGAGGGTAATGGCCTTCTCGCAGAGCACGTGCTTACCAGCTGCCAGAGCAGCTCGCAGGTAGGTGATATGCGTGTTGTGCGGGGTGGTGATATAGATCGCGTCGATGTTCGGATCGGCATAGAGGTCCTCGACCGTTTCATAGACCTTCTCGATGCCATACTGCTCAGCAAAAGCCTGAGCCTTGGACAGCGTACGGTTGGCGACGCCCGCAAGCTTGCGGCCGGCCAGGGCAAGGGACTGAGCCATCTGGTTGGCAATAACGCCGCAACCGATCACAGCCCAACGGAGCTCGGGAGCCGTAAAGATGTCGTTAGGGAACGGCTTGTCCTGGACCGAAGCAAATGCTGCTTTGGCGGCTGCCGCGGCGTCGAGTGGAGCCTGCTTGGAATCTGCCATTATGTGTCTCCTGTGTCATAGAACGTCTTGCATTTCTGACAGCTCTATATTCGCACAAACACGCGCGTCAGTGCGCGTTTTTGCGTATCTCACCGCTAAACGGTCATTATTGCCCCGTAAACGGCGCATATATACGCATAGGTGCGTAATTAAACGCAATCTAACGCGCATAAACGCGCACACAAGCAATTTATACAGCACGACCCGCTCATTTATGCTTACCCAGTTAGGGTACTCATTTAAGCCTGTCCCCAATGAGTAGGGATAGAAAAAAGGCCCGGGTGCCGTGGCATCCGGGCCTTTGCTAGCAACTTAACTGTTGCGGGCAGCTTAGAACTTGTGGCCGCACTTCTTGCAGACGCGCAGCTTGTTCTTGCCGTCCTTCTCGTGACCGACGCGGGTAACCTTACCGCACTCGGGGCAAACGAGATTGACGTTGGAGGCATCGATGGGAGCCTCCTGCGAAACGATGCCGCCCTGCTGGTTGGCAGCGTTGGGCTTGACGGCCTTCTTGACGACCGAAACGCCCTCGACAACGACCTTGTTCTCGGCAGGGAGAGCACGCAGGATAACGCCCTGCTTGCCGCGATCCTTACCAGAGAGAACCTGGACCTTATCGCCCTTCTTGATATACATATATCTCCCCTAACTACAGGGTCTCGGGAGCGAGCGAGACGATCTTCATGTACTTCTTGTCACGAAGCTCGCGAGCGACGGGCCCGAAGATACGGGTGCCGACGGGCGAACCATCGTTGTTGATGACAACGCAGGCGTTCTCATCAAAGCGAATGTAGGAGCCATCCTTGCGGCGGATCTCCTTAACGGTGCGAACGACGACGCAACGGACAACGTCCTTCTTCTTGACGTTGGCGCCAGGGGTAGCCTCCTGGACAGCACCGATGAACACATCGCCGATGCCTGCATAACGACGCTTGGAACCGCCAAGCACCTTGATGCAGCGAATCTTGCGAGCGCCGGAGTTGTCGGCGACGTTCAGCATGGTTTGCATCTGAATCATGGTAGATGTTCCTCCGAACTAAGAACCGAAGAGAGGTGCGCAGCCTTTAGGCGGCCTGTGGTATGCAAACCAGGCATACGCACATCTTCGGAAACGTACAAGTCGTAAGAGCGACTGCTTATTTAGCGCGCTCGACGACCTCGATGAGGCGCCAACGCTTCATCTTGGACATAGGACGGGTCTCCATAACGCGGACGGTATCGCCCACGCCAGCCGTGCACTCCTCGTCGTGAGCGTGCAGCTTCTTGGAGCTGGTCATCATCTTGCCGTACTTGGGGTGACGCTTGCGCTCGGTGATGGTGACGACAATGGTCTTGGCACCGGAGACGGAGGTAACGACACCCGTACGGACCTTACGCGAGTTACGCGAATCAGTCATGTTCTCTCCTTAGGTCCTACTCGGCGACAGCGGACTTCTCCGCTGCGATCTCGCGGGCGCGCTGCTCCGTGAGGACGCGAGCGATGTCCTTCTTCACGGTGTTGACGCGAGCGGTGTTGTCCAGCTGGCTGGTGGCCATCTGGAAACGAAGGTTAAAGAGCTCGGCGCGCATTTCCTTCAGCTTCTCAACGAGCTGAGCGTCCGAGAGCTCACGAATCTCTGCGGGCTTCATTAGTTCTCCTCCTTGGCGGCGGCGGCGTCCTCAGCAGCCCACTTGGCCTCGAGAGCGGCCTCCTCAGCCATCTCCTTCTCGATGCGCTGCTCAGCGTTCTTGGCAGCAACAATCTTGGTCTTGATGGGAAGCTTGTGCTGTGCAAGACGCAGAGCCTCGCGAGCGACCTCCTCGGGCACGCCCTTGACCTCGAACATGATGCGGCCGGGCTTGACGACGGCCACCCACTCCTCGGGGTTACCCTTACCAGAACCCATGCGAGTCTCGGCAGGCTTCTTGGTGATGGGCTTATCGGGGAAGATCGTGATGTAGACACGACCGCCACGCTTCATGTAGCGGGTCATGGCAATACGAGCGGCCTCGATCTGACGGTTGGTGATCCAATGGGCCTCGAGAGCCTGGATACCAAACTCGCCGAAATGCAGCTCGGTATTACCCTTGGCCTGGCCCTTCATGGAGCCACGCTGCACCTTGCGGTGAAGAATACGCTTAGGGGCAAGCACTACTGACCCCTCCTCTCGGAGTTACGACGACGAGGACGGGAAGAGCCCTCGAGTGCAGGGTTGGGAACAGGCTGGCCCGGGAGCTTCTCGCCCAGGTAGATCCAGACCTTCACGCCGCAAGCGCCCATGGTGGTGCTGGCGACAGCCGTGCCGTAGTCGATCTTGGCACGGAGGGTGTGCAGAGGCACGCGACCCTCGCGGTACCACTCACGACGGCCCATCTCGGCACCGCCGAGACGACCGGAGCACTGGATACGGATGCCCTTAGCGCCGGCCTTGCGGGCGGACTGGACAGCCTTGCGCATAGCGCGACGGAAGGCAACGCGGCCCTCGAGCTGCTCGGCGATAGACTGAGCAACGAGGTTGGCGTCGAGCTCGGGGCGCTTGATCTCGACAACGTCGACAGAGAGCTGGCCCTTGGAGACGCCAGCGACCTTCTCGAGCTCGGTGCGGAGGGTATCGATCTCAGCACCCTTCTTACCGATGACAACGCCGGGGCGAGCGGTGAGGATGATGACCTTCACCTTGTCGCCAGCGCGCTCAATCTCGACGCGGGAGACAGCTGCGCGGGAAAGACGCTTCTCGAGGTACTTGCGGATCTCGAGATCGTTACCGAGGGTCTTAGCGTAATCCTTCTCTGCGAACCAGCGGGAGCGCCAGTTCTCGGTGATGCCAAGACGGAAGCCGGTGGGGTAGACTTTCTGACCCATACAGCTTTACGCCTCCTTTCGAGGAGCAACGACGACGGTGATGTGGGAAGTACGCTTCAGAATGCGAGAAGCGGAACCCTTGGCGCGGGGACGGATGCGCTTAAGCGTCGGACCCTCGTCAACATAGGCAGCGGCGACAACCAGGTTGTCGGCACGCAGACCGTTGTTGTTCTCGGCGTTCGCAACGGCGGAACGGAGAACCTTCTCGACATCCACGGCGACGGCGCGGTCGCAGAAGTGGAGGATGTCGAAGGCCTGAGCGACAGGCTTGCGGCGGATCAGATCGACCACCAGGCGGGCCTTGCTGGGGGAAACACGCACGTACTTAGCGACGGCGCGAACCTCGGTGGCCTCAGTTTCAATAGACTTAGTTGCCATTTACGGTTAACCCCCTATTTGGCCTTGTGGCCACGGAACGTACGAGTCGGCGCGAACTCGCCGAGCTTGTGACCAACCATGGACTCGGTAACATACACGGGCACATGCTTGCGGCCGTCGTGGACGGCGATGGTGTGACCAACCATCTCGGGGAAGATGGTGGACGCGCGGGACCAGGTCTTCACGACGTCCTTCTTGCCAGCCTCGTTCATCGCGGTGATACGCGAGAGAAGGCGAGTCTCCACGAACGGGCCCTTTTTGAGACTTCTGCTCATAAGTGCTTTCTCCTAAAACTCGGTATCCGAAATTACTTCTTACGGCGACGAATGATGTGCTGGTTCGAGACCTTCTTCTTCTTGCGCGTACGAAGGCCCTTCGTCGGCTTACCCCAGGGGGTAACGGAGGGACGACCAGAGGTGTGGTTCTTGCCCTCGCCACCGCCGTGCGGGTGGTCGACAGGGTTCATGACGGTACCGCGGACGGTCGGGCGCACATTCATGTGACGCTTACGGCCGGCCTTGCCGATGACGATGTTGGAGTGATCGGCGTTGCCGACCTCACCGACGGTAGCGCGGCAGGTAACGAGGATGCGGCGCATCTCGGAGGAAGGCATACGGACGATAGCGTACTTGCCCTCCTTGCCCATCAGCTGGCAGGAGTTACCGGCGGAACGGGCGATAGCAGCGCCCTTGCCCGGCTGGAACTCGACGGCGTGGATGAGCGTACCGACGGGGATGTCGGCGAGGGGCAGAGCGTTGCCCGGCTTAATGTCGGCGTCAGAACCGGACATGATGGTCTGACCGACCTCGAGGCCCTTGGGGGCCAGGATGTAGCGCTTCTCACCGTCAGCGTAGTGCAGCAGAGCGATGCGAGCGGAACGGTTCGGATCGTACTCGATCGTGGCAACCTTGGCGGGCACGCCGTCCTTGTTGCGCTTGAAGTCGATCACGCGGTAACGACGCTTCACGCCGCCGCCCTGGTGGCGGGTGGTGATGCGGCCGTTGTTGTTACGACCGGCCTTCTTGGGCAGGGGCTCGAGAAGAGACTTCTCGGGCTTGGTGCAGGTGATCTCGGAGAAATCGGAGATCGTCTGCCAACGCCTACCAGCGGAGGTCGGCTTAAGGTGCTTTACAGCCATTACAATCCCTTTCAATAGGAATCCGTTAGCCATCGCAGACAGGGATTCGAGGTTCTGCCTCGGGTGCGATGACACCGGACGTATACACGGTTCCGGGCGTGTCCATTTTATACACCCAAAACCTTGAGCTCTCGCCTCCCCTATTTGGGAGGCATGAGCTCACTCAACAGCAGCAAGTCTTAGGCCTGGTTGCCAAAGACCTCGATGGTGTCGCCCTCGGCCAGCGTGACGATGGCCTTCTTCCAAGAACGGGTCTTGCCGGCGACATAGCGCACGCGCTTGGTCTTGGGCTTGACCGTCAGGGTGTTCACGCGAACGACCTTGACGCCGAAGATCTCCTCGACAGCGTCCTTGATCTGATACTTGTTAGCATCCTTGGCGACCTCGAACGTGTACTTGTTCAGCTCCATGCCGGAGAAGGAACGCTCGGACACGATCGGACGGATGATGATCTCGTGGGCGGTCATTTATGCAAGCACCTCCCCGAAGTGAGCGGCGATGTCGGCGGGCATCAGCACGGCGTTGTTGTTGACGAGATCGTAGGTGTTGGCCTCGTCGGCAGTGATGATGAACGTCTTGGGAATGTTGCGGAACGACAGGTAGGCGTTGACGTCCTCATCGCGAACGATGATGGTCAGACGCTTGCCCTCAAGGCCGAGAGCCTTGAGCATGGCGACGGCAGCCTTGGTGGAAGGCTTCTCGAAGCCGTAGTCGTCGACGAGCACGAGCTCGCCATCGGCCAGCTTGGCGGACAGCGCGGAGCGCATAGCCAGCTTGACCTCCTTGTTGTTCATACGCTTAGCGTAGGAACGGGGCTTGGGGGCGAAGACAACGCCACCGTGACGCCACTGGGCAGCACGGATGGAACCCTGGCGGGCACGGCCGGTGCCCTTCTGACGCCAAGGCTTCTTGCCGCCACCGGAAACCTCAGAGCGGCCCTTAGCGGACTGGGTGCCCTGACGCCAAGAGGCCATCTGGCACTTGACGATGTGGTGCATAACGTGGATGTTCGGCTCGATGCCGTACACCTCAGCGGCGAGCTCGGCCTCGGCGACCTTCTTGCCCTCGCTGTTCTTTACTTCAAACTTTGCCATTTAAGTGTTCTCCTTGGTATGACGCTGGGCTAAATGGGCTGGGCCCTTAGGCCATACGGATGGCGACGAGACCATTCTTGGCACCCGGGACAGCGCCCTTGACCAAGATGAGGTTCTGCTCGGCATCGATGCGGACAACGGAAAGGTTCTTGACGGTAACGCGCTCGTTACCCATGTGACCGGCCATCTTAACGCCCCTGAGGACGCGCGCAGGATAGGCGCACTGACCGATAGAACCGGGGTGACGCTGGAAGTGAGAACCATGCGTCATCGGACCGCGGCGCTGACCCCAGCGCTTGATGCGACCCTGGAAGCCCTTACCCTTGGAGGTACCGATGACGTCGACCTTCTCGACATCAGCGAAATCAGCGACGGTGACGACCTCGCCGACCTTGTGCTCCTCGCCGTTCTCGACGCGGACCTCACGAAGGAAGCGGACGGGCTCGACGCCAGCCTTGGCGAAGTGACCAGCCATGGGCTTGTTCACGTTCTTGGCCTTGATGTCGCCGAAACCGATCTGGACGGCGTCGTAGCCGTCGGTTGCCTGAGTTTTAACCTGCGAGACAGCGCAGGGGCCAGCCTGGATGACCGTGACGGGAACGACGTTGTCGTCCTCGTCCCAAACCTGGGTCATGCCAATCTTGCGGCCGAGAATCATGCTGATCAAGATATGATCCCAACTCTCGCGTGGTCTTGGGACAATGCGTACACCACCGAGCGTACGCCCCTAGAGGACCACTACTTACACGACGTGCTCCCCAGCCTTGTATTTCGCCCGGACTACCTGACAACCCTATTAAGCAGGCATTTTGTCCAGCCAGAATACTCCCCTGGTTTCACACAGCTGTTTAGTATACACGGCTGCGGGCGTATCCATCGAGATTCATATTTCACTCACATTGTTTACGCAGGTAAAGTGCGTGGCGTTCCCAGTGTGCGGCGGAGGGGGCGGGCCTGAGACATATTAAGGTTGTCGCGAGTTCCGCACGAACAGGAGAGCACTTAATGTGCTCTCCGTCGTGAGCAGGACTGTAGAGCAGCAACCTTAATATGTCTCAGGCCCGCCCCCTCCGCCGCACACTGGGAACGCCACGTTGATGTCTGCTAAACCTTGCTCGCTCAGGCTAATGACTTTGTTGGGGGTCCACTATTTGCTGGAGGGTGAACTTACATTGATGAGGCTCGCCTTCTGCTTGTGGCTTTGCCTCATCGAAATTGAAGATCATGATGGCGCAGTTGGGGAGTTTTGCTGGGAGCTCGAAGCCCTCTGGAGCTGCAGCCTTGATGAATTGGCGGCTGGCGCTGCCGTGGCTTACTGCTAGGAGGGTTTCGATGGCCTCGGAGCCCATGAGATTGGTGAGGGTGCCTACCATGCGTTCTTGCAGCGCGCGGCTTCCTTCTCCTCCGAAGGGGACCAGGTCCTCGCCCGGATCCCAGACGTCGGTTGGTAGCGCATCGTGGGGGCCCTCTTCGAAGGAGCCGTAGCAGCGCTCGATGATGCCTTCGCAGGGGTCGACGGCAGCGTCCGGGCCGAGGAGTTCGGTTGCGACGAGCCTTGCCGTGTCCATGGCTCGGCCTAAGGGTGAAGAAACCACTTTGTCGGGTACGACGTCGTGGGCTTTGAGCCATGCGGCTGCCATCCCGGCTTGCTGACGGCCCAAATCGGTGAGCGGTGAATCGCAGCGACCCTGGACCAGCTTTTTGACGTTGAACTCAGTTTGACCGTGGCGGAGTAGATATAGACGCTTCATGCTCTCCCCTTCTGTATACCTAGCTTTGCCGGTGCAACCCTACTCGTGGGTATGTCCTACGTAGTCTTCGTCGATCGTGATTTTGGCGACCGACTTGGGGTATTCCGATTCGACCCGTTGTGCCAGCGCGTGCCTTAAGTCTTCGGCACTCATCTGCAGATCCGAGGGTCGCACGCAGTCAAAGATCACGTTGGTGTGCGTAGGACCCGGCACACAGCGCAGATCGTGAATTGTAAGACGGCTATCGATCTGTTGAGCCATGGCGTTGATGCGCAAACGCATGCTTGCCAGCTTGGGGTCATCGGTCACGATGGGATCGTAATGGAGCGTAACGATCATGCCGTCTTCGTTCCTAAACGCCTGCTCGATGTTATCGAGCGTGTCATGGCTTTCCAGAGGGCTGGCCTCGGCTGCCATCTCGGCGTGAGCGCTTGCGAACTTCCTGCCCGGGCCGTAATCGTGAACCATCAGATCGTGAACGCCCAAAACGCCGGGATAGCTCATGATCTTGTCTCGAATGTGCTTGACCAGCTTAGGATCGGGCGTCTGGCCCAAAAGCGGGCTCACCGTATCCTGGATGAGTTCAAAACCGCTCCAGCCAATATAGGCACCAACGGCAAGGCCGACCCAAGCGTCAAGGTTGATGCCCGTCACCTGCGAAACAATTGCGCACGCCAGTACGGCGCCCGTGGCAAGAACATCGTTCTTGGAATCCTGCGCGGTCGCATGCAGCGTCTCGGACTCAATGCGATCGCCGAGCTTTTGGTTGAGGGCCGCCATCCAGAGCTTTACGACCATCGAAAGCACTAGAACTGCCACCAGGGCAAGCGAGAACTCGACAGGTTCGGGGTGGATGACGCGCTCGACCGAGGACTTCACCAGCTCAACGCCAATCAACAGCACGAGTGCCGCCACGACCAGACCCGAGAGATACTCGTAGCGACCGTGGCCGTAAGGATGCTCGGGGTCGGCCGGCTTGCTCGCCAGCTTAAAGCCCAGCACGCTCACGATATTCGAGCTGGCATCGGACAGGTTGTTCATGGCATCCGCCACAATCGAAACCGATCCCGAAACCACACCAATGGCACCCTTCGCAGCACAAAGTGCAACATTGGCGACAATACACACCATGCCCGCTAACGTGCCCACACGCGCACGATCGCCCTGTGCGCGCCTAACAATCCACTCGACCATCTACATCCGCCCCCACGGTACTACCTATATATCTATTGCTTGACCGGATTGTAGTGTAGCCACTTTGTCCCCCAGATACAAAAAGGCCGCAGCCCACACGGGCCGCGGCCTTGGAACACGACAAAGGGATCGTCCTTTTGTCGCACTGGTTTATGCGCTTACTTCAGCAGCGCTCGCCACTGTTTCGGGCGAATCGGCTCCGTCCCCCGTCGTCTGCTCCTTCGCCGGCACCACGCCAAAGCAGTAGCTCAGCGCCGCAGACACCGCAAATGCCACACCGCCGGCAGCACAGCACCATAACAGGTTCGAGATGCCGCCCGTGGCAAAACCAATGACCATGAGGACATTCGTCATACCGATGGTATAGGCCGTAACGTGGCCCACGGCCGCAACAAGGCCTCCGACGGCGCCGCCAATGGCCATGCACGTCAGGCACCTGCCATATTTAAAGCCGCAACCGTACAGCGCCGGCTCACTTACGCCACCAAGCACGCCCGAGATCGAATAGCCCAGCATGAGCGCCTTCTCGTCCTTATCCGCAACGCGGAGCGACGCACCAAAGGGCATGCCCCAAACGGCAAACGTTGCCATCGTCGCGGCGATCAGAATGCACGAATCCGTTCCCACACTCATAAACTGCGCATAGGCGAGCGATAGGACAACGTTGCTGATGCCCGCAATCTTAAGGAACTCCCAACCCGCGGCAAGCCCCATGAGCGTAAGCAGCGACACGATGCCACCGGAATTGCCAAGCATAAACATAAGCTGGCCCAACAGCATGCCCAGATAGCTGCCCGCCGGCGCCGTAATGCACAGCGAAACCGGAACCATGACAAGCATGGTCGCAAACGGAACGAACGAAAACGCCACAGCCTTGGGGATAACGCGTTGGAAGAAACACTCCACTCGCCATAGCACGGGCACCGAGATAAGAACCGGAATAACAGTCGTCGTGTAATCGTTGACCGGCGCGGGGAGCAGCCCGTACACGGAAGCCATCGATGCCCCCGTCGTCGATGCGGCATCGACGAGCTTAAGCAGATCGGGCGCAATCAATACACCGCCCAGCATCATGCCCAGCTGCTCCGAGCAACCGAGCTGGCGGGCGGCCGCCCAACCAAGATAGATGGGCAAAAAGTAGTAGCCGGCGTTATAGAGCCAACTGTAGAACAGGCGATAGATTTCGGAATCGGCAGACCACAGGCCCAGCATGCCTTCGCCCATAATGACGGCGACGGTGCGGAACAACGCCGCGCAGACAATAAACGGCAGCGCCGACATCATGCTTTTGGACAGATAGTCCACCACGGCCATGGCGTTTGATGAAACCGACGTTGTAAACGAGGTGTTAGAAACTTGTGGCATGAAACGCCTTTCCCAATGTGGCATGCGGACCATCCCCTTGTCACATCGTGCGGTACTGACCGATTGCGCGGTACTTTTCGTAGCGGAGGTTTGTGAGGGTCGCGTCGTCGAGCCGCCCAAGCGTATCGAAGGCATCAAATGCCGAGGACATGACGGCACCGGCGATCTCCTCATGCGACAGGCCCCTATCGTCAACAATGCCATCGATGATGCCGAGTGCCAGCAGATCGGGGGCCGTGAGCTTAAGCGCCTCGGCGGCCTCATTCGCGCGCTCGGTATCCTTCCACAGAATCGACGCACAGGCCTCGGGGCTCACGACCGAATAGGCCGAGCTCGAGAGCATCAGGATGCGGTCGGCCACGGACAGCGCCAGCGCGCCACCAGAGCCGCCCTCGCCTGTTACCACCGAGACAATCGGCGTCTTAAGGCCGCTCATCTCCATGAGATTCTGGGCAATCGCCTCGCCCTGGCCGCGCTCCTCGGCACCGATGCCGCAAAACGCACCCGAAGTATCGACCAGGCACAGAACCGGTCGACCAAACTTCTCGGCCTGGCGCATAAGGCGACGCGCTTTGCGGTAGCCCTCGGGATGTGCCATGCCAAAGTTGCGGCGCATACGCTCTTTGGTCGTGGTGCCGCGCTCGATGGCGATGACCGTTACGGGGCGTCCGTCTTTCCAACCAATACCAGCCACCACAGCGGCGTCGTCGCCAAAGTAACGGTCGCCGTGCAGCTCTACGAATCCGTCCAAGCCCAGCGAGATCATCTCACCTGCCGTGGCGCGATCTGCCGAGCGGGTCTGTTTGACAATCTCGAGCGCGGTTTTTGGTGCCGCCGAGCGCTTAAACAAGTGTCCCAGCTTTTTACCGCGGCGACCCGTATGCACGATCTCATGCGGTGCCCCCAGACCAGGCGCGTGCCCTTCGTGCAGCGCCAGCAGCTCGCCTACCGTGAGCGCAATCTCGCCACGCGGAACAACGGCATCGCAAAAGCCGTGCTCCAGCAAAAACTCGGAGCGCTGAAATCCCTTGGGCAGGCGCTTGTGCATGTTCTGCTCGATCACGCGCGGGCCGGCAAATGCCGTCAGGGCATCGGGCTCGGCCAGGATAATATCGCCCTCCATTGCAAAGCTCGCGGTTACGCCTCCGGTCGTGGGGTCAGTGAGCACCGTGATATACAGACCGCCCGCCTCGCTGTGGCGCCTAACCGCCGCAGAAATCTTGGCCATCTGCATAAGCGACGTCACGCCCTCTTGCATGCGCGCGCCGCCCGAAACGGTAAAGCCGACAACCGGCAATCCCAGCTCGATCGCATGCTCAAATGTGCGACAGATCTTCTCGCCCACCACGGAACCCATCGAGCCCATCATAAAGTTGGCGTCCATAAAGAAGAGCGCCGTATCGCAACCGCAGATTTTGCCCTTGCCGCACACAACGGCATCGCGCTCGCCCGAACGTTCGCTCACGCTCTTGAGCTTGTCGGCATAGCCGGGAAACGAAAGGAAGTCCTCCGGCGCCAGACTGGCATCCCATTCCTCAAACGTGCCCTCGTCGACCGTCATGCGCATGCGCGCGCGACCGCTCACGCGAAAGTGTTTGCCGCAACGAGGGCAGACCTCGAGGTTGTCGTGTAGGCGTGCCTCATCGATCACGCGGCGGCACTCCGGGCACTTGATAAACACGTGGCGCGCGGGAAACTCGGCGCACGACTCGGTCATCGGTCCCTCGAGGACGTTGACCGTCTTCGCTTTTCTATTCATCAGCATAGAGATGCCCCATCAGATCGGTGTGATACATGCCCGACAAGAACTCGTCGTTTGCCAGCACGTCGAGCTGAAGCTCGCTGTTTTCGCTCACGCCCTCAATCACGAGCTCGCCCAGGGCCGAGCGCATCTTGCGAATGGCGCCGTCACGCGTGGGCGCACACACGATGAGCTTGCCAAGCATGGAGTCGTAGTACGGCGGAACTTTCGCACCGGTAAACATGGCGGAATCCCAGCGCACGCGCGGACCACCCGGCACACGCAACGCGGTGACCGTTCCGCATGACGGCAGAAAGTCCGGCGTTTCGGCATTGATGCGGCACTCCATGGCGTGGTTGCGGACCGGCATATCCTCCTGCTCAAAGGGCAGAGGCTGGCCGGCTGCCACGCGCAGCTGCCACTTGACCAAGTCGGTATCGGTCACAAACTCCGTAACCGGATGCTCCACCTGCAAGCGCGTGTTCATTTCCATAAAGTAGAAATTGCCGTCGTCCGAATACAGGAACTCGATGGTACCGGCTCCTTCGTAGCCGACGGCACGAGCCAGGTCACGCGCTGCCTTGTGCATGCGAGCACGAATGTCGTCGTGTCCGTCGAGGCACGGCGCGGGGCTCTCCTCGATCAGCTTTTGGTTGCGACGCTGCACCGAGCACTCGCGCTCGCCGAGCGAAAACACATGGCCCTGCTTATCGGCCATAATCTGTACCTCAACGTGATGCGCCGGCGCGACGAACTTCTCCATGTAGCACTCGCCGTCGCCAAAAACGGCCTCGCCCTCGGCGCGTGCTTCAATAAAGGCCTTTGCCGCATCTTCCACGCGCTCGACCTTACGAATACCGCGACCGCCGCCGCCCGCACGCGCCTTAATAAGCACGGGGCAGCCAATGCGCTCAGCCTCGGTCGTTGCCTCCTCGGGACTTTTGAGCAAATCGCAGCCCGGCACGATGGGCACGCCCGCCGCGGCAGCCGTTCGACGTGCGGCGTCCTTGTCGCCCATGCTGTCGATCACCTTGGCCGAAGGACCAACAAACGCCAGGCCATACTTGTCGCAGTCGCGCACGAAGCTCGCCTTCTCGGAGAAAAAGCCATAGCCGGGATGAATTGCCTTAGCTCCCGACTTTACGGCACAGGTGAGCACAGCATCGTCGTTGAGGTAGCTCTCGGCAAGACGCGGACCGCCGATGCAATACGCCTCGTCGGCAAGCTGCACGTGCAGCGCGTCCGCATCGGCCGTGGAATAAACGGCGACGGTTTTGATGCCCATATCGCGGCACGCGCGGATAACACGGACCGCGACTTCGCCGCGGTTGGCGATGAGCACTTTGTCGAACATGAAGCCTTCCTTAACTTTCGTGCATGAGTGCAAAAGACATATCGGCACGGCAGCAAACCTCACCGTTGACGCTCGCAGTACCCGTCGCAAAGCGGAACGGCCCGCGCGCACGCGTGATGGCGCACACCAGATCAACCGTGTCGCCCGGGCGCACCGGACGCTTAAAGCGCACCTTGTCCAGACTCGTGTAGAACGGCGTCGCGCCGCGCGCCTCCTCATCGCCCATCAGCAGCACGCAGCAGTTTTGGGCGAGCATCTCGCACTGGATCACGCCGGGGACCACCGGGTTTCCCGGAAAATGGCCCTGCAAAAAGTATTCGTCGCCCGTAATCGTGATCTTGCCGTGGGCCTCGTCGCCCACCAGCTCGGCTTCGTCGAGCAAAAGCATCGGCTCGCGATGCGGTAACAGTTCTTTAAGCTCTTCTTTGTTCATGGATATCACCTATCCGATCCTCATGAGGCAGCTGCCGAACTCCACGAGGTCGCCGTCGGCCACGCAGATCTCGAGCACCTCGCCGTCTGCCTCTGCCGTTACCTCGTTGAGAACCTTCATGGCCTCGATGATGCAGAGCGTCTCGCCGGCCTTGACCTTAGAGCCCACGTGCACAAACGGCTCGTCGCCCGGCGCCGGGGCAGCATAGAAAACGCCGACCATGGGAGCGGTCACCTCGGTGCCCTTGGGCTCCGGTGCGGCGGCAGGTGTCTGCGCGGCGGGCTCCGGTGCGGCAGGCGCGACTGTGGGAGCTGCAACTGGAGCGGCCATAGCGCTCGGCATGGGCATGGGCACGGCAACCGGCTGTGCGGCGCTCGCGCGCTCGAGTTCGACCGCGGTGCCATCGGGCTCCTCAACGCGTACGCGCGTGAGGCCGCGGTCCTCCATAACATCGGCTATCTCGGCAAGTCTTTTGGAATCCATGCTCTAGCTCCTCGTATATCTACGCAGCGCGATGGCGGCGTTGTGTCCGCCAAAGCCCAGGTTGGTCGAAAGCGCCCAGGTAAGGTCAGCGCGAACCGCGCGATTGGGCGTGTAGTCAAGATCGCAGGCGGGATCGGGTGTGTGGTAGTTAATGGTCGGCGGCACCACGCCCTGCTCGAGCGCCATGGCGCAGGCCATGACCTCGATGGCGCCCGTGGCACCGATCATGTGGCCGGTCATCGACTTGGTCGACGAGACATGTGCGGCGCGCGCC
>CAJMBB010000028.1 GCA_905211615.1 uncultured Collinsella sp.
CTGGATGGCCGTCTTTGCCGATGGCAGCCAGGCGGGCACTATCGGCGGCGGCAAGATTGAGCTCTTTGCGTTGGATGAAGCGCGCGAGCTCCTGAGCGCGGGACAGTCGCGTCTGGTCCGCTACACCATGGGCGGCGAGAACTCCGATACCGGCATGATTTGCGGCGGCGCCATCTGCCTGTGCTACCTGCATCTGGATACGACCCAGGCACCGTTGTTCCAGGAAATTGCCGGCGTCTTGGTCTATCGGCGCATCGGCGACTTCGTCATCGACTTTGAGCCGTTTATCGCAAGCGCGCTCGAAAGCGACGCTACTGAATACCATGGCGAGGCATCGCGCCGCACCATTGCGGGCTGCCCCGGGCTTTCGCTGGTGGAGGAGGGGAGTAAGGTCACCTACACCAACGCCGCCTCCGAGATTCCCGCGGCGCACATCGAGACGCTCTGCCCCGAGGGCCTGACCTATATCTTTGGCTGCGGCCACGTGGGCGCCGCGACGGCACGGGTGCTCACGGCGGCGGGCTTTGCCGTCGTGGCCTGCGATGACCGCCCCGGCACGTTGACGCCCGAATGGGTGCCCGGCGTCTACGATCGTCGCCTGGTCGATTACAAGAACCTGAGCGAGCTGTGCCCCATCGGCCCGCGCGACCTGGTGGTCGTCGCCACGGCGGGTCACAAGTCCGATATCGACGTGGTGATTCAGGCCATGCGCGCCAAGCCTGCCTACCTGGGCTGTCTGGGTTCGCGCCGCAAGACGGCCTTTGTGCGTGCCCGCCTGGAGCAGGAAGGCTTTACGCAGGACCAGATCGACGAGCTGCACCTTCCGATCGGCGTTGCCATCGAGGCCGAGGACCCCGAGGAGATCGCTATCTCCATCGCCGCCGAGATGATCCACCTGCGCCGCACCAAACTCGTCCCCCGCAAGCGCTAGTCGCATCCCCATCAATAAGTTGCGGTGAAATACGGACTGTTTAAGCCTGTTAAGCCGTCAAACGGTCCCCATTTCACCGCAACTGCTTGTTGGGACCCATTTGTGCGGGGGAGTTGTGGAGTTGTGCAGGCAGACGAGGTTTTTCTGGAAATACGCTCCCGATGCGCGTATAGTACCGATTGTTTTGTCGGCTCCTGCTGCGTCGAGTCCAAACCGTGAAATGCCATGAGCGGCGCGGATGCAGCCAGGAGGCACGAGGACAACCCATCGTGGCCACGCCCCGTGCTTAAAACCCCAAGAAGGAGTGAACAATGGCAGAAGAGAAGTATGTGCCGCGTCTGAAGACCAAGTACAACAACGAGGTCAAGCAGCAGCTTCAGGACAAGTTCCAGTACGAGAACGTCATGATGATCCCCAAGTTTGAGAAGATCGTCGTGAACATGGGTGTCGGCGAGGCCGCTACCGATTCCAAGGCCATCGACGGTGCCGTGCGCGACCTGCGCGCCATCACCGGCCAGCAGCCGATGATCACCCGTGCCCGCAAGTCCATCGCTACCTTCCGCCTGCGCGCCGGTATGCCGATCGGCTGCAAGGTTACCCTGCGTGGCGACCGTATGTGGGAGTTCTTCGATCGTCTGACCTCCGTCGCGATTCCCCGTATCCGCGACTTCCGCGGCATCTCCGCCAAGAGCTTCGACGGCCGTGGTAACTTCTCCATGGGCGTCACCGAGCAGCTCATCTTCCCCGAGATCGACTTCGACTCCGTCGATCACCAGCGTGGTATGGACATCACTTTCGTGACCACCGCCAACACCGATGAGGAGGCCAAGGCCCTTCTGGACGCCTTCGGTTTCCCGTTCAAGAAATAGGTTCACCTGCCCTATAAGCGCCGTTCCCACAAGGGGGCGGCGCTTGGGGCGAACAATACTCTATGTGAGGAGGATATAAGTGGCTAAGACATCGATGATCGTCAAGTGCAATCGCAAGCAGAAGTTCTCTACTCGTGAGTACACGCGCTGCCAGCGCTGCGGCCGTCCGCACTCTGTGTACCGCAAGTTCGGCCTGTGCCGTGTCTGCTTCCGCGAGCTTGCACTCAAGGGCGAGCTTCCCGGCGTTAAGAAGGCCAGCTGGTAAGTCACTACCAGCGTTTCAAGCATCAGTTTGGAACAGGGAAAACGCGCTAAAAAGGCTTTGCCGTTAAGGGCGGCGAAGAACCAAGAGCACGTGTTCATCAAGAACGAAGGAGAATCTGTATGAACCTTACAGACCCGATCGCAGATATGCTTACGCGCATCCGTAACGCTAACTCTGTGAACAAGGCCACGGTCTCCATGCCGAGCAGCAAGAAGCTCGTCGAGATCGCTCGTGTTCTGCACGAGGAGGGCTACATCGAGGGCTACGATGTCGAGGACACCGTTCCCCAGAAGACTCTGCACATCACGCTTAAGTATGGTCCCAAGAAGGCTAAGGTCATCAACGGCATCCGCCGCATTTCCAAGCCGGGCCTGCGTAAGTACACCGGCGTTGCCGACATGCCCCGCGTCCGCGGTGGCCTTGGTACCGCCATTATTTCCACCAGCCATGGCGTCATGACCGACCGCGATGCTCGCAAGCACAACGTCGGCGGCGAGATCATCGCTTACGTCTGGTAATTCGCTCGGTAGGTAGAAGGAAAGGAGATCACCGTGTCTCGTATCGGTAATAAGCCTGTCCAGATTCCCGCCGGAGTCGAAGTGGCAGTCAACGGCAACAACGTTGTCGTCAAGGGCCCCAAGGGCCAGCTCGAGCTCGATGTCTTTGAGAAGCTCGCTATCAACGTCGAGGACAACGTCCTCACCGTTTCCCGTCCCGACGACGAGCGTGAGACCCGTGCCCGCCACGGCCTCACCCGCGCCCTCATCCACAACATGGTTGTTGGCGTTTCCGAGGGCTTCGAGAAGAAGCTCGAGCTCGCCGGCGTCGGTTACCGCGTGCAGCAGAAGGGCAAGAACCTCGAGTTCTCCCTGGGCTTCTCGCACCCCGTGATCGTCGAGGCTCCCGAGGGCATCACCTTCGAGGTTCCCGACAACACCCACGTGAACGTCAAGGGTATCAACAAGCAGCAGGTCGGTCAGATCGCCGCTGAGATCCGCGGCCATCGTCCTCCCGAGCCTTACAAGGGCAAGGGTATCCACTACGTTGGCGAGCACATCCGCCGCAAGCTGGGTAAGGCCGCCAAGTAGTCGTAACCGACTCACTCGCATAAGACCAGCACCCCGTCAGGTGCTGGCAAGATCAACCTTTTTAGGAGTTTACGTATGAACAAGCATAAGGCGAAGCTGGAAGGCCTCAAGCGTCGTCAGCGTCGTGTTCGCGGCAAGGTCTCGGGTACCTCCGAGCGTCCGCGTCTTCGCGTGACCCGTACTAACGCCAACATCTATGCCCAGATCATCGACGACAGCAAGGGCTCCAGCCTGACGCTCGTCTCTGCCTCGACCCTCGAGGCCGAGTTCAAGGGCACCCACACCTCGAACAAGGAGGCTGCGGAGAAGGTCGGTCAGCTCGTTGGCAAGCGCGCCATCGAGGCCGGCATCACCAAGGTCGCCTTCGATCGCGGTGGCCGTATCTACCATGGCCGCGTCAAGGCCCTCGCCGACGGTGCTCGTGCCGCCGGTCTCGAGTTCTAGGAGGTATGTAGCACATGGCTCGTAATCAGAAGCAGCAGCGCGAGGCCTCCGAGTTCGAGGAGCGCGTCGTTTACATCAACCGCGTGTCGAAGACCGTCAAGGGTGGTCGTCGCATGAGCCTCGTCGCTCTCGTCGTCGTTGGCGACGGCAAGGGCAACGTCGGCGTTGGCATGGGCAAGTCCGCTGAGGTGCCCCTGGCCATCTCCAAGGCGTCTCTCGATGCCAAGAAGAACATGTTCCACGTGCCGGTGACCGAGCAGGGCACCATCCCGCACGAGGTTCTCGGCCACTTTGGTGCCGGCCGCATCATCATCAAGCCCGCTGTCGAGGGTACCGGCGTTATCGCCGGCGGCGCTGTGCGTCCCCTCTTTGAGCTTGCTGGCATCAAGAACGTCCTGTCCAAGTCCCTCGGTACCGACAACGGCCTCAACATCATCAAGGCTGCCGTCGAGGGCCTCAAGGAGCTCTCCAGCCCTGAGGACGTCGCGGCTCGCCGTGGCCTGACGGTCTCCGAGATGTTCGTCGGTAAGGAGAACTAAGCATGGCTGACACCATCAAGATCAAGCAGGTCCGCAGCACCAACGGTTGCAAGCAGGACCAGGTCCGTACTGTCCGTGCCCTCGGTCTCCACAGGATCCGCGAGGTTCGCGAGATTGCTGACAACGAGTCCGTCCGCGGCATGATCTTCAAGGTCAAGCACCTTGTCGAGATTGTAGAGGAGTAGCAAATGCAGCTTCACGATCTTACTCCCGCGCCCGGTTCCACCAAGAACCGCAAGCGCGTCGGCCGTGGCAATTCTTCGGGTCACGGCACCACTTCTGGCCGCGGTCAGAAGGGCCAGGGTTCCCGCTCTGGCGGCACCAAGGGTGCCGGCTTCGAGGGTGGCCAGACTCCGCTGGCTATGCGCCTGCCCAAGCTTCCGGGCTTCCGTAACCCCCGTCGTATCGAGTACACCGCTGTTAACGTTGAGCGTCTCGAGCGTAAGTTCGAGGACGGCGCTGTGATCGACGGTGCCGCTCTTAAGGCCGCTCGCATCACCAAGAGCGAGTTCGAGCCCGTCAAGGTGCTCGGCAATGGTGAGCTCACCAAGAAGTTCACGGTCAAGGTCGACAAGGTCAGCGCTTCTGCGCAGGCCAAGATCGAGGCCGCCGGCGGAAAGGTCGAGCTGCCGTGCTAAATGGTCTTAAGAATGCTTTCCGCATCAAAGAATTGCGCGAAAAGATTCTTTTTACCATAGCTATGCTCGTCGTGTACCGCATTGGTGCGCACGTTCCTGTGCCCGGCATTCCCTTCCAGGGGATGCTGGGCCTTTTCTCGACCGATAACAATTCGGTCGCCGCAGGTGCTATGGCCCTCCTGAATCTTTTCTCTGGCGGCGCGTTGAGCTATGTGTCGGTGTTTTCGCTGGGCATCATGCCTTACATCACCAGCTCGATCATCCTCCAGATGCTCCAGGCCGTTGTGCCTTCCCTGCATGAGCTTGCCCGCGAGGGCGAGGTCGGTCAGACCAAGATTACGCAGTATTCGCGTTACCTCACCCTGGCTCTGGCAATCCTCAACTCCGTGGGTTACCTCTTTCTCTTTAAGAGCTTCGGCATCAGCTTTAATGGCGCCGGTGCTCCCGAGATCATCTTCGACCTCATGATCGTCGGCACGCTCACCGCGGGCGCCATGCTGATTATGTGGATTGGTGAGCTCATCACCCAGCGCGGTATCGGCAATGGCATGTCGCTGATCATCTTTGCGAACATCATGGCCGGTCTGCCGCAGGCTATCTTCTCCAGCACCGAGGGCAATGCCGGTGGCATCATCACCATGGTGATCATCTGCGCCATCATCCTGCTGGTTATCCCGCTGATTGTTTTCCTTGAGCGCGGCCAGCGCCGCATCCCGGTCTCCTACGCCAAACGCGTCGTGGGCCGCCGCATGATGGGTGGCCAGACCACCTACCTGCCCATCAAGGTCAACACCGCGGGTGTCGTGCCGATTATCTTCGCTTCGGCGCTGCTGTACTTCCCGGCTCAGATTGCCGTGTTCTTCCCCGGCATCGGCTGGATCCAGGCAGTTGCCTCTGCGCTTTCGCGCGGCTGGCTCAACTGGGTGCTTAACGTTGTCCTCATCGTGTTTTTCGCGTACTTCTACACCTCTATGGTGTTCAACCCCGATGACACGGCCGACAACCTTAAGAAGCAGGGCGGCTTTATTCCGGGCGTGCGTCCGGGTAGGGCTACCGCGGCCTACATCAAGAACGCGCTCAACAAGATCACGCTTCCCAGCGCTGTCTTTTTGGCGCTCATCGCCATCGTGCCTTCGATCATCTTCTCCTTTACGGGTAACCAGCTGATCCAGGCATTTGGCGGCACGTCCATCCTCATCATGGTCGGCGTCGTGCTCGACACGGTCGATAAGCTCGAAGGCCAGATCAAGATGTATGATTACGATGGATTCTTTAAATAGGCTAGAGGAGGATTGCTCATGAACCTCGTATTGCTCGGAGCTCCGGGTGCCGGTAAGGGCACCGTCGCACAGGAGCTCGTCGCCGAGTTTGGCGTCGCTCACATTTCCACGGGCGACCTGCTGCGTGCTGCCGTCAAGGGTGGCACCGAGCTTGGTATTCAGGCTAAGAAGTACATGGACGCTGGCGAGCTCGTTCCCGATCAGCTCGTGATCGACCTTGTCAAGGAACGCCTTGCCGCCGATGACGCCCAGCAGGGCTTCATCCTCGACGGCTTCCCGCGCAACACCGCCCAGGCCGTGACGCTCGATTCCGAGCTCTCCGCCATGGGTCGCGAGATCGACTGTGCCCTTCTGGTCGATGTGGCCCCCGAGGTCATTATCGATCGTCTGTCTTCGCGTCGCACCTGCCGCGCTTGCGGTTACACCGGCACCGCTGCCGATGCTACCTGCCCCAAGTGTGGCGGCGAGATGTATCAGCGCGACGACGACAAGCCCGAGACCATCAAGAACCGTCTCGACGTCTACGAGAAGTCCACGAGCCCGCTCGTCGACTACTATCGTGGCCAGGGTCTGCTCAAGTCGGTCAACGGTGACCAGGCTCGCGAGACCGTGTACGGGGATGTCAAAGAGGCTCTCGGTCTATGATCAAGATTAAGTCTGCAACGCAAATCGAGCAGATGAAGAAGGCAGGAGCGCTATCTAAGATGGCGCTCCGCCACGTTGGAGCCATGGTGCGCCCCGGCGTTTCGACTTTTGAACTCGATCAGCTCGCGGAGCAGATTATCCGCATGCATGGCGGCACCCCGGCCTTTAAGGGCTATGGCGGGTTCCCGGGAACCATTTGCGCATCGATTAACGATGCGGTGGTACACGGTATTCCCAACCCCGACATGATCCTGCGCGATGGCGATATCATCTCCATCGATACGGGAGCCGTTGTCGACGGTTGGGTCGGCGATAACGCTTGGACGTTTTTCGTCGGCACGCCCACGCCCGAAGCCAAGGCTTTGTGCGAGATCACGCGCGATTGCCTTAAGGCTGCCATCGAGCAGGCTGTTCCCGGTAACCATATCGGGGACGTCGGTTATGCTGTTCAGTCCCTCGCCGAGTCTCACGGTTACGGCGTGCTTCGTGATTATGTGGGCCATGGCATTGGCCGCGTGATGCACGAGGACCCCAACGTTCCTAACTATGGAAAGAAGGGGAGGGGCGTTCGCCTCCAGGCCGGCATGGTCATTGCCATTGAGCCGATGGTTACGATGGGTTCCAACCATGTGAGCACGGGCTCCGACGGTTGGATTGTTACGACCAACGACCATCTGCCCGCCGCGCACTACGAGAACACCGTCGCCATCACCAATGACGGTCCGGTGATTCTCACCACGGATGCGCAAGGTGCTTGGTGTTCGCTCCAAGGCGGAGAAATGTAACAAGTTCCACTTAGTTGTGGAGCCATTACGAAGTTATTACGATGCGTGCATACGTGTTGTAGAATACTCAATCGCTGTCGTTTTCTAGAGAAAGATGATTGCTTGTGAAGAAGGAAGACGCAATTGAGCTTGAGGGTACGGTAAAGGAACCGCTGCCCAATGCCATGTTTAAGGTCGAGCTCGAGAACGGTCATTCGGTTCTGTGCAACATTTCTGGCAAGATCCGAATGAATTACATCCGTATTCTCCCCGGTGACAGGGTTGTCGTGGAGCTTTCCCCGTACGACCTGACCCGCGGCCGCATCACCTATCGCTACAAATAGCGGCACGCATACACGCACTCCATTTCCGGCTGCAGGCTTAGCTCAACCTACGGTCGGATTGTGTGCGAAGACCAGCCATAGTTTTAAACGCCTGCGGCTGGGCGAGTAGATAGTAGGGAAGTAGTTTGAGCGCTACCGAAAGGAAGAACGATGAAGGTACGTCCTTCGGTCAAGAAGATGTGCGATAAGTGCAAAATCATTAGGCGCCATGGCAAGGTCCTCGTCATTTGCGAGAACCCCCGTCATAAGCAGCGTCAGGGTTAAGAGAGGAGACTACGTTGGCCCGTATTAATGGTGTCGACCTCCCGCGTGAGAAGCGCGTTGAGATCGGTCTGACCTACATTTACGGCATCGGCCGCACCACTGCGACGAAGATTTGCGTCGAGTGCAACGTTAACGTGGATACGCGCGTTAAGGACCTCACCGAGGATGAGGTTAACGCCATCCGCGATTATATCGACAAGAACCAGATCATGGTTGAGGGCGACCTCCGCCGTGAGCGCAACCAGAACGTCAAGCGCCTTATGGACATCGGCTGCAACCGCGGCCTTCGTCACCGCAAGGGCCTCCCGGTCCGCGGCCAGCGCACCCACACTAACGCTCGTACCCGCAAGGGCCCGAAGCGTCAGATCGGTGCTAAGAAGAAGAAATAAGGAGCGCTAGATAGATGGCTACTGCTAAGAAGAACGTTCGCGCTGCCCGTCTGAAGCGCGCGGACCGTAAGAACATTTCCGTGGGCCAGGCTCACATTCGTTCTACGTTCAACAACACGATCGTTTCGATCACCGATCCCCAGGGCAACGTCATTTCCTGGAAGTCGGCTGGCCAGGTGGGCTTCAAGGGCTCCCGTAAGTCCACGCCGTTCGCTGCCCAGATGGCTGCCGAGGCTGCTGCCAAGCAGGCCATGGAGCACGGTATGAAGAAGGTTTCCGTCTTCGTCAAGGGCCCCGGCTCCGGTCGTGAGACCGCCATCCGCTCCCTCCAGGCTGCTGGCCTCGAGGTCTCGAGCATCCAGGACAAGACCCCCATTCCGCACAACGGCTGCCGCCCCAAGAAGCGTCGCCGCGTGTAACTGAAAGGATCGTATCAATATGGCAATCGACAGGACTCCTGTTCTTAAGCGCTGCCGTCAGCTCGGGATCGATCCCGCTGAGCTCGGTTACAGCAGCAAGAAGGAATCTATCCGTCAGCCCAAGCGCCGTCGCAAGGAATCTGAGTACGGCATGCAGCTGCGCGAGAAGCAGAAGGTCAAGTTCATCTATGGCGTTCTGGAGAAGCAGTTCCACGGCTACTTCAACAAGGCCCGCAAGATGAACGGCGTCACCGGTGAGAACCTCATGATCATCCTTGAGTCTCGCCTCGACAACGTTGTCTTCCGTCTTGGCTTCGCCCGCACCCGCAAAGAGGCTCGTCAGTCCGTCCGTCACGGTCACTTCACCGTGAACGGCAAGCGCGTGGACATCCCGTCCTACCGCGTCAAGGCCGGCGACGTCGTCGCTGTCGGCGAGAAGTTCCGTGACCTCCTCCCCATCAAGGAGGCCCTGATTTCCTCCGAGCGCTTTGAGGTCCCTGGCTGGCTCGAGGTCGATATCGAGAAGCTGTCTGGTAACGTGCTCGCTCTGCCGACGCGTGAGCAGATCAGCGGTGATATCAACGAGCAGCTCATCGTCGAGCTCTACTCTAAGTAGTCCATCCGGGCTGCTGAGGCTGGAGGTAATACATGTCAGAATTCATTAGGCCTCAGGTTCAGGTCGAAGAGATCAACGAGACGTCTGCTCGTGTCTCCGTCGAGCCGCTCGAGCGTGGTTACGGCGATACGCTGGGTAACTCCCTTCGTCGCGTTCTTCTGTCCTCGCTCGAGGGTGCCGCCGTCGAGGCTATTCAGATCGATGGTGCGCAGCACGAGTTCATGACCATCCCTAACATGGTCGAGGATGTCACCGACATCGTCCTGAATGTCAAGGGTCTTGTCTTCAGGGCTCTCGGCACGACCGACGAGGCGACCGCCACCATCTCGGTTGACGGCCCCTGCGAGGTCACCGGTGCGGACTTCTTTATTCCGTCCGAGTTTGAGCTGGTCAACCCCGAGCAGCACATCGCTACGCTCACCGAGGGTGGCCATCTCACCATGAGCATGCGCATCGGCTATGGCCGCGGCTATGTTTCTGGCGAGGCCAACAAGCGCGACAACGATCCCATCGGTGTGATCCACGTCGACTCGCTGTACTCGCCGGTTTCCCGTTGCGCCAAGCTCGTTGAGGCTTGCCGTGTCGGTCAGCACACCGACTACGACCGCCTTGTCCTCGAGATCGAGACCAACGGCTCCATCGCCCCGCGCGACGCCGTGGTCCAGGCTGCCAATATCATCAACCAGCATATGGCCGCCTTTATGAACCTTGCCGAGACCCCCGAGGTCGAGGAGGAGGCTTCGATCTTCGCTCCCGAGGTCACCAACGACAACGCCGAGCTGGACAAGCAGATCGAGGATCTGGACCTTTCTGTCCGTTCCTACAACTGCCTTAAGCGCGCCAGCATTCACTCGGTCCGTCAGCTCGTTGAGTTCTCGGAGAACGATCTGCTCAACATCCGTAATTTCGGTGTTAAGTCGATCGAGGAAGTGAAGGACAAGCTTGAGTCCATGGGCCTGAGCCTGAAGGCTTAATGCTTCGCATATTTGAGGAGAAACTAGACCATGCGTCACAACGTTAAGAAGGGCCTGAAGCTCGGCACCGATGCGAGCCACACCAAGGCCATGAAGAAGAGCCTTGCTAAGGCCCTCTTCGAGAACGACCGCATCAAGACCACCGAGACCCGCGCTAAGGCGCTGCGTTCGGTCGTCGACCCGATCATCACTTGGGCCAAGAAGGGCGACCTGCACTCTCGTCGTCTGGCTATCGCCAAGCTCGGCGATAAGCAGCTCGTTGCCGAGATCTTCGACAAGGCTGCCCAGGGCATGTGGCAGGACCGCAACGGCGGTTACACCCGCATCATGAAGCTCGGCAACCGCAAGGGCGACAACGCTCCCATCGTTATCATGGAGCTCGTCACTGAGCCTTGCACGCCTAAGGCCAAGAAGGCTGCTCCGGCCCCCAAGAAGGCCGCTGCTCCCAAGAAGGTCGAGGCCGTCGAGGAGGCTCCTGCTGAGGAGACCGCTGAGTAGACATTCCGTCTGCATAGGCTATATTCGAGGGGTACGTTCGCGTACCCCTCTTTTTTTGTCGCGATACCGTTACTTGTTTGTTGGGAGCGCCCATGACTGCGCCGTCTGATTTCAATTCGATTTCCGAGCTTGACGCCACGCTCGTATTTCGCGTGGCCTATGATGGCTCGTCGTATAGCGGATTTGCCGAGCAGCCGGGACAGACGACGGTTGCGGGTGAGCTGCGTCGAGCCATCGAGACGCTGCTTCGCCGTCCGATCGATCTGACGTGCGCGGGCCGTACCGATGCCGGCGTGCATGCCGTGGCTCAGTACATCAGCGTGCCCGTAACGGACGCTGAGCTCGCGTGTACGCGCCGTAGGTGGCTGCGGGCTATGGATGCCCTGCTGCCCAAAGATATCGCCATCAACGAGGTCTACAAGGCTCGTAAGGGCTTTTCTGCGCGCTTTGACGCGCGCTCTCGCACTTACACCTATCGCATTGCCGATCGTGATGCGCGGCCAGTGCTGTCACGCGGTGCTGTGTGGTGGCATCGCTATCCCCTCGACGTCGATGCGATGGCGGCCGCCTGCCCTGCGCTTTTGGGCGAGCAGGACTTTAAAAGCTTTTGCAAGGTTGCCTCTGCCGTGGGCAAACCTACGCACCGCTGCGTAATGCGCGCCGAGTTTGGCCATGAGGTTGCGTTTGGCGAGGACATCCTGACGTTTACCATCGAGGGCAATGCGTTTCTGCATTCGATGGTCCGTACGATCATTGGCACGCTTGTCGAGATTGGCATGCATCGCCGTGAACCCGAGTGGATGCGCGAGGTCATCGATGCTTGCGATCGTACCGCTGCGGGCCCCACGGCTCCTGCCTGCGGCCTTACGTTTATGGGCGTGGATTACGATCCCGCCGAGCTTGTCGTGCTCGACTAGGGGAGGGCTCGACGCGCCGTTCGTCGGCACCTGTCATCTGTGGGCTGCGCGTGTGCAACATCTGTTCTTGGCGTGCAGTGCAACCGGTGTCTCATTGCTTTTATTGCCGGGGTGTACCATGAACGACAGTTTGATTCATTGCTGTCGAGAGGACGGATAACTTGGTTCGACGTGGCTCGCATCCGCGACTTTCGGTGATCCTTGTGGTAGAAGGTTCGCCCAGCTATGCGATGCGTGCGCTCGAGAGTATCCAGAACCAAGACCTCTATGATTTGCAGATTGTCGTTGTCTGCCGCGATGCTTCGCCCGGTGTGCGCCATTCGCTTCAAGTTGCTGCCGACAGGGACATCCATATTGATTTGATTGACGTCGAGGACGCGAAGCGCGGCACTTGTCTTCGTGCCGGTTTTGATGCCTCGCGCGGCTCTCAAATCATCGCCATGAACGCCGATGAGTGGTTTGCTCCGCAGGCCCTTTCCAAGATGGTCGATATCGCGTGCGATACTGCGGCAGACATTGTGCTCCCCTCGGTGTCGCTCGATCGATACGATGCGCATCGCGAGCGTCATTCGCGCGTCTTGGATGCTGCCTCTATTGCCATAGAAGACGAGTCTTCTATGGTGACTGGGCTGCCCCAGTTGATTTTGAGCGGCCTAGTCGCTCAGACCTCTGGCGTGATGTATAGCCGTCCGCTGTTTGAGGCATGCCTGTCGCGCGGCAAGGCGTACCGTACGGTTGAGTTTATGGCTTATGCGCTCTCGCAGGCACGATTCGTGTCCGGCTGCGGCGACGCTTGTTTCCACGCGGTGGCACCTAAGCTTACAGATGCCTTTGATCCCACCATGTATGCCAGGATATCCGATAACACTCGAGCGCTCGACGAGCTTGCGGACTCACTCTCGGAAGCAGATAGCGGTGGTCGGCTCAAGCTGGCAAGCCAAAAGTTCTACTTTGCCGGACTGGTCGCCTGCATCGAGAATTTGTGTCTGAGCCCGCATGGAGTGTCGTCAATCGAGCGTTCCGCCCGCATGCGTGATATGCTCGAGGCGCCTCGAACCCGTCAGATGGTCGCCGCGCTCAAGGATAACCATCGGGGACTCGGTCTGTTGTTTGGGCCGATTGCCAGCGCCAAGCCCGCGCGCTGCGTGATGTGTACGCATCTGGCAGCTTTTCTTAACCGGACGGGCGCAAAAACCGCCTAAGCGGCTCATTACGAAACAAATTTGCATAGAATTGTTTCGAAATGCGTTCTTATACACAAAAGCCTTCAAATAGCGTTAAACTATTCAATCACTGATTGATTGTCTCCGCCATCTTTTGGAGAGAGGGTTTGTATGGCTAAAAAACGCAATGGGCGCCAGGATGCCATTAGAGATATTGTGCGCAATAAGGACGTCCGCACGCAGCGCGTGCTGGTCGATGAGCTCCGCGCTATGGGCTTTGATTGCACGCAGGCGACTGTCTCTCGCGATATTGCCGATATGGGGCTGCGTAAGCTCCCTGAGGGCATCTATGTTCTGGCAGAGGACCTGCACCTGCAGCGTATGGTTTCCGAGCTCGTAACGGGCGTTCTGCGTACCGATAATCTGGTTATGATCAAGGCTCAGCCTGGCACGGCTTCCGGCATCGCCGCCGCCGTTGATGCGGCAGAGTTGCCCGATGTGCTTGGCTCGCTTGCCGGCAACGATACGATTTTGGTCATTGCCCAGACGGCCGAGGACGGCGAGCGTCTCGAGGCGCTGATCAATAAGCTGAGCAATTCTCGCAAGTAGGCGTGCGGGTCGTGCGCTCGGCACTGTGCGCGCTGACATCGTGGCTTGTAAGGGGTATCGACGTTGGTCGGTACCCCTTTTTGTTTGCCGGTATAAAGACCGCCCACCAGGTCGCTTCAAACTAAAAGGCCCCCGAGCAGTTCAATAGGCTGCTCGGGGGCCTTGTTGCTTATGGCCGGATGATTTCTAGCCGACCGTATCGTCAGGCGTGGGCGAGGGGTCGGGAGTGGGCGTAGGCGTAGGCGTGCCGCCATCGCCGCCGGTCGAACCACCAGTGGAGCCGCCCGTCGAGCCACCGGTCGTACCGGTGCCGCCGGTGGTGTCGCCGCCCGTGGTCTCGGTGGTCGTGGTCGTCGTGGTAGTCGTTGTAGTGGTGGTTTCCTCTTCGTCCTCGTTCTCGTCCTTGTCCTTGTCGTCGTTCTCCGTCTTCTTGGTGTTGTTGGTGCCGTAGAACTTCCAGACGCTGTTGTTCTTGTAGGTGGGCGCCGTTCCGGTCGCAAACTCCTCGCGCTCGGTACCGGTCAGAACGGTGTTCATAAACCGCTTAAAGACAGGCAGGTTGGTGCTGTCGCCCAGCAGGTCTGTGCCGTATTTTTGGATGGGGATCTCGCCCGCGGAATAGCCGGTCCACAGGGCGCACGCCAGCTGCGGGGTATAGCCGCAGAACCACAGGTTGGTGGTGTTGTCGGTGGTGCCCGTTTTGCCGGCATAGGGCTGGTTGACGCTCAGGGCACCGGCAGCACCCGTACCGCCGCCCTGCATGACGCCGGACAGAACATCGGTGACCGCGGCGGCCTCGCCCTCGGTAAGCACCTGTGAGGGATTGTCCGTGTGCTGGTACAGCACCGAACCGGTACGAGAGTCAATCTCGGTGATGGCGATCGGCTGGCGATAGTAGCCGCCGTTGGCAAACGTCGCGTAAGCGGCGGCCATCTCGAGCGGCGAGATCGAGCCGGTGCCGAGCGTCATGACGGGAACGTCCTCGATGTTGTCCTTGGCGGGATCGATGCCGAGCTTTTTGACGAGCGAGATGATCTTGCTGTTGCCGACGGCTTCCGCCACCTGGATGTAGCCGGTGTTGGAGGAGTATGCCGTCGCCTGCTTAAGCGTGATGTTGCCATAGCTATGGTTGGCGTAGTTTTGGACCTCGGTCGTGGTGCCCTTGGCCTTGAGCGGCGAGTTGCAGTTGAGGGTGACGTTGGGGTTCATGCCGTTTTGGATGGCAGTTGCCAGCGTAAAGGCCTTAAAGGTGGAGCCGACGGGACGCTTGGCCGTGGCATGGTTTACGTGGTTCTCGTCGGCGTTGTAGTCGTAGCCACCCACCATGCACTTGATGTAGCCGGTCTTGGGGTCGACGACGACCATGCCCATGTCCAGGCCGTCGAGCGAGAGCGTGTCGAGCTGCTCGCGGACGGCATTCTCTGCCACCTGCTGCATCGTGGGGTCGATGGTGGTCTTGACGGTCAGGCCGCCCTTAAAGAGCACGTCGGTCGAGAACTCCTGCTCCAGCAGCTGCTTAACATAGGCGACAAAGTAGGGCTGCGAGTATACGTCGACGCCGCTGCCCGAAATCTCGGTCACGTTGAGGGTGATGGGCTCGGCCTGTGCGGCATCGTGTTCCTCCTGCGTGATGTGGCCCAGGCGCAACATGTTGTCGAGGACCTTGTTGCGACGGGACAGCGCCAGGTCGGGGTTGACCGTGGGGTCGTACTGCGAGGGCGAGTTGGGAAGGCCGATGAGCAGCGCGGCCTCGCTCAGGGTGAGGTCGGCGGCGCTCTTGGACAGGTAGGTCTCGGCTGCGGCCTCGATGCCGTAGGCGCCGTGGCCGTAATAGATGGTGTTGAGGTACATCATGAGGATCTCGTCTTTGGAGTACATGTCCTCCATCTTGACGGCGATGTAGGCCTCGCGCACCTTACGCTCGATGGTCGAGTCGAACTGCTCCTCCTGCAGGATGGTGTTGCGCACCAGCTGCTGCGTGATAGTCGAGGCGCCTTCGTGCCCGCCGCCGAGGGTTGCCACCGCAGCACGCGCGATACCCCACAGGTCGATACCGCCGTGCTCGTAGAAGCGCTCGTCCTCGACGTCAACGGTGCCCTGCAGCACGTAGGGGGAGACCTCGTCCTTGGTGATGGACTTGCGGTTTTGCGTGTAGAAGCTCGCGATCTTGTTGCCGTTGCAGTCGACGATCTCGGTGGGCTCGCTCACCAGATACGCGTTGGCGTCGGTGTAGTCGGGCAGATCGGACAGCCAGCGGTTGACGTTGCCGACCATGCCGATGCCAAACGCCACGCCCGCAATCAGCAGAAAGCCCAAAAACGAGAGCAGGATTATGGGCAGAGCATGCGTCTTTGAACGGCTGCGTCCCTGTCGTTGGCGAGGACCCATATATTGACCTCCAGGTATGTCGTGCCGGACGGCGGATGTGCCGTCGGGGCAGGATGGACATAAGTTATTACACGATAAACCAAACGGGGCGCGTGAGGCCTCGTGTATGCTGGAAGACGGCATTTTTCAGAGTGAATGCATACCTTGGTAAGGAGTTTGCCGATGGCGATTCGGGCGATGGGGCCGAGCGGACAATACGAGACTGGATTGGATGCTGCCGGTGCGGCGCTGCCCGAGCTGCTGGCGCCGGCGGGCGGACTCGACCAGATGCTTGCGGCCATCGCCGCGGGTGCCGATGCCATCTATGCGGGGTTGGGCGGCTTTAACGCCCGTGTGAGTGCCCATGGCTTTACGGATGACGAGTTTGCGCGCGGCTGCGCCGTGGCGCATACCCATGGCGTGCGTGTGTACGTGACGCTCAACGTGTTCGTGTTTGACGATGAGCTTGCCGACGCGGTGGCGTTGGGGGCTCATGCACTGGAGCTGGGCGCCGATGCTCTGATTGTCGCCGATGCCGGGCTGGCTTGTGCACTGCGCGCGGCGATTCCCGGGGTCGAGATTCACCTGTCCACGCAGGCGGGCGTTCATAGCGAAGGCGCCGTGCGGCTTGCC
>CAJMBB010000029.1 GCA_905211615.1 uncultured Collinsella sp.
ACACGACGCTGTCGTACGAATGTCAACGGTGTTCGTCTGGACGATGACCGCTGATATAGTTAACCTTGACTGGTTAAGGAGGGTGCGCACATGCCGCAGACGACATACATTCGCCGCGTTGCCGCGCGCGCCCTATATATGGCTCGGAGCCGCATATGAGCAGGTATGTTCACGGCTCCGGGAGAGACGACGCACAACTAAATAATCAGCTGCAAAGCGGGTTCCCCAAAATTCCGGGTTTAAGCGCGGCTGGGTTTTCGCCACTCACCGTGCAGCAATACCGTAGCTATTCATTTTTGGTTCGAGAGGGGAACCGTCATGGCTGAAGAATTTGATTTCCATCCGATGTGGGAGAGCCTCGGCATGAATCTTGCCGACCACGATATGCTGCTGGGCGCCGTGGGCCAGATGTACGGCGATATGTTCCTGACGCAGAACAATCGCCCCAAGTCCACGTCCTACCTGGACTTTGTGGCCACCAACATCCACAGCGGCCGTATTAAGGAGATGCTCGACAAGAAGGAGGCCGGCGAGGCCACCAAGATCGTCGGTTCGTTCTGCGTCTACGTGCCCGAGGAAATTGTGCTCGCCTGCGACGGTATCCCCGTGGGTCTGTGCTCGGGTGCCGATTGGGCAACCGATAAGGTCGAGGAGCACCTGCCGCGCAATACCTGCCCGCTTATCAAGAGCTTTGCCGGCTTTAAGCTGGGCGAGGTTTGCCCCTACATTGAGTCGAGTGACCTGGTGGTGGGCGAGAACACCTGCGATGGCAAGAAGAAGGCTTATGAGTTTTTTGCCACGCAAAAGAACATGTACGTCATGGATATTCCCAACGTACACGACGAGTCGACGCTCGTGACCTGGAAGGCCGAGGTCAAGAAGCTCGCCGCCAAGATCGAGGACGAGTGCGGCGTCAAGATTACGCCTGAGCGTCTGAAGGCCGCCATCCACGCCGTCAATGAGAAGCGCCGCGCCCTGCAGCGCCTCGCTGCCACGCGCGCTGCCGACCCGGCGCCCATCAGCGGTCTCGACAGCCTGCTGACCGTTCAGGCCGCCTTTATGGACGACACGCCGCGTCTGACCGGAGCCATCAACGATATGGCGGCTGAGTGCGAGCAGCGTGTCGAGGCTGGCGAGGGCGTGGCGCCCAAGGGGACCAAGCGCATCCTGTACACCGGTACGCCCATGGCCGTGCCCAACTGGAAGCTGTTCAACCTGATCGAGAAGGCCGGTGGCGTCGTGGTGGGCGAGGAGTCCTGCACGGGCTCGCGCTACTACAAGGACCTGGTCGACGAGTCCGGCGAGACGGTCGACGAGATGCTCGACGCCATCGCGGAGCGCTACTTTAAGATCAACTGTGCCGTCTTTACGCCCAACGACCAGCGTATGAAGGACATTGTCCAGATGGCCAAGGACCTGCATGCCGACGGTATCGTCGACGTGGCCCTGCAGTTCTGCACGCTCTACGAGATGGAGTCGTTTGCCGTGGAGAAGGCCGCCGAGGAGGCCGGCATTCCGTTTATGCACATCACGACCGACTACGCCGGCGAGGACGCCGGTCAGCTCCAGACCCGCATCGAGGCCTTCCTCGAGACGATTTAGCCGCCCCCCCCGCGCCAAGCTGTGCCGCCGGGTGTTCCTATCCACGCGATAGGGATTTCTCTGTTGCCATGCCGGTCAGTGTCCGGATGCACCGCAGGGCGCCGACCGGCTTCGCATGGCTGCCGGGGCGGGGATTTCCGCCGTCCCGGCAGATTCTATCCGTTTGTTCAGACACGAAAGGAACTCAATGAACAACGACCTTTTCAAGGCGGGCGTTTCCCGTCGCGGTTTTCTGACCGGCTCCGCTGCCCTGTGCGTCATGGCGGGCCTCGGCCTCACCGGCTGCGGCGGTTCGGGCGCCGAGAGCGGTAGCGCCGCTGCCTCCGGTCAGGATGTGGAGTATCGCGACGAGCTGCAGATCGCGTTACCGGCGAGCCCGGACGGTCTCGATCCGCACACCACGTCGTCGCTTGTGACCATGGACATCATCTGCAACGTCGTCGAGCCGCTCTTTGGCCTCGATAGCGACTACGAGCCCCAGCCCGTGCTGGCCAAGGACTATGAGGTCTCCGACGACGGCCTGACCTACACCATTAAGCTGCGCGAGGGCGTCACCTTCCACAACGGCAAGGAGCTTGGCTCCGAGGACGTCGTGGCCTCGATGAACCGCTGGCTCACCGTCAACGACCGTGCCGCGAGCCTGCTGCCCGGCGCCACCTTCGCCGCCTCGGGCGACCACGAGGTCACCTGCACGCTGACCGAGCCCGCCATCGACTTTCTGATCATCCTGGGCAACCACTCCCAGTATCCGGGTATCTTCCCCTCCGAGGTCATCGAGGCCGCGGGCGATACCGGCGTGACCGAGTACGTGGGTACCGGTGCCTACAAGTTTGTGGAGTGGAAGCAGGACCAGTACGTCCATCTCACCCGCTACGAAGACTATGTCGCCGCTCACGGCAAGGCTTCGGGCTACACCGGCAAGGTCTCCGCGCCCACCAAGGACATCTACTATCAGTTCGTGACCGAGGCCTCCACGCGCGTGAGCGGGTTTGAGACCGGCGAGTACGATATCGCTGGCGAGATCCCCACCGAGAACTACCACGATTTCGACGGCAACGACGACGTCAAGCTCTACACCCATAACGCCGGCGTTCTGACCGCCTTCCTCAACATGAACGAGGGCATCTTCGCCGACGAGGAGATTCGCAAGTGCGCCCTCATGGCTATCGACTGCGAGGCGGCCGCTCTTGCCGCCTATGGCGAGAAGGAGCTCTTCAACATCGATCCCAACCTTGGCAACCCCGAGAACACTCAGTGGGCGACTGACGCGGGCAAGAAGTACTTCAACCAGGCCGACGCCAAGGCCGCCAAGAAGGCCCTGGCCAAGACCTCCTATGCCGGTGAGACGGTCAAGCTGCTGACCACCCCCGACTACAAGGATATGTACAACGCCACCGTCGCGCTGCAGGAGCAGCTCGAGAAGGCCGGCTTCACCGCCGAGGTCGACAGCTACGAGTTCGCGACCTTCATGGACATCCGCTCCAGCAAGCCCGAGCAGTGGGACCTCTTTGTGGCCTCCACCAACTACAAGCCCATCCCGGCCCAGTCCCTCTCGGTCTCCAAGGCCTTCTATGGCCTGTCCGACGAGAAGGCGCTCAAGCTCGTGGCCGAGACCCGCACCGCCAAGGACACCGACGCCGCGGCCAAGAAGTGGGCCGAGGCTCAGGAGCGCCTCTATGAGATCGCCGTCATCGAGCCGCTTTGCCACTACGCTTCCATCACGGGCACCCAGGCAGACGTCGAGGACGTCGAGGTGCTCGATGGCGCCATCGTTTGGAATGCCAAGCGTCCGGAGTAATGCAATAGATGGCGTGGCGGCTTGAGGGGTCTGGTCCCCTGTGGCCGCCACGCCCTGTCCACGTTCAGAGGGGAAATAGACGCCTCGCATGTTGAAGTACACGCTCAAACGTATAGGCGCGATGGTTCCGGTGATGCTCATCATCTCGGTCGTCGTGTTTTTGATTATCTATCTCACACCGGGTGACCCGGCCTCTTCCATGCTCGGCATGGAGGCTTCGGCCGACCAGATCGAGCGCGTCAACGATAGTCTGGGACTCAACGAACCGCTGCCGCAGCGCTACGTTGAGTGGATGGGCGGCGTGCTTACCGGCGACCTGGGCGATTCGTATTTTATGCGTCAGCCCGTCACGCAGGCGATCGCCGAGCACTTTGGCCCCACGCTATCGCTCGCGCTTCTGGCACAGCTCATCGCGCTGTTGATTGCACTGCCCTGCGGCGTCGTCGCTGCCCTCAAACATGGGTCGCGCACCGACGCGGTCTTGCGTGTCGTTGCTCTTTTGGGCGTGGCGATACCCGGCTTTTTGATGGCGCTCATGCTTATGTGGCTGTTTGCCGTCACGTTGCGTGTGTTCCCGGTGGCCGGCTATGCGCCGCTATCGAAGGGCTGGTTCAGCCATTTACGCTATCTTGCATTGCCGGCCATATCGCTTGGATGCGTTCAGGCCGCGCTGCTCATGCGTATGACGCGTGCGAGCGTGATCGAGGCTATGCAGCTCGACTGCGTCAAGACGGCGCGTGCCAAGGGCGTCTCCGAGGTTCGCGTGGTGCTGGCCCATGCCCTGCGCAACGCAGCGCTGCCGATTCTCACCTCGGTCGGCTATTCTTTTGGCGCCCTGATTACGGGCGCCGTGGTGACTGAGGCCATTTTTAACATCCCCGGTTTGGGCCAGCTGGTCACGAGCTCTATCGAGCGTCGCGACTATCCGGTGATTCAGGGCGTGCTGCTGGTCATCGCCTTGTTGAATTCGGTGATCAATCTGGCCGTCGACCTTGCCTACGGCGCTTTTGACCCGCGCGCTCGCAAATGGGGCGATGCATGATGACAAACGTTAAGAAGGCTCTTGCCAACAAGGGGTTTGTGGTCGGCGGCTTCATTTTCCTGGCGATTGCGCTGATCGCGCTCGTCGGTCCGCTGGTGTGGACGGTTGATCCCAATGCGCAGGAGATGACGTTACGACTTTCGGCACCTTCGCCTGCGCATCCCTTTGGCTGCGATGACTTTGGCCGCGACCTGCTTGCCCGCGTTATCGCGGGCGCGCGCGTGTCGCTTGGCGTTGGCGTTGCCGTCACGCTCGCGACGAGTGCACTCGGCTTGGTGATCGGCGCCTATGCGTGCTACAACGAGAGGCTCGATCATATTCTCATGCGCATCTGCGACGGCCTTATGTCCATTCCGGGCGTGCTTTTGGCTATCGCACTCATGGCGATGATGGGGGCGAGTGTGTGGAACGTCATCATCGCGCTCTCCATCGTCTATACGCCCAGCATGGCGCGCATCGTGCGCTCGCGTGCGATGGTGGTCAAGGAGGAGCCCTTTGTGGAGGCCCTGCGCGTACAGGGCGCCTCCACGGCCCGTATCGTGTGGTTGCATATCGTGCCCAACGTTATGGCACCCTTCCTGGTGCAGGCGACCTTTGTCTTTGCCGAGGCCGTGCTCTCGGAGGCCGCCCTCTCGTTTCTGGGCCTGGGCATCAAGGCTCCCGATGCCAGTTGGGGCAACATCCTGCAGGCGGGCAAGAACGTGATGCGCAAAGCCTGGTGGATGATCTTCTTCCCGGCAGCGGCCATCATCGCGAGCGTGCTTTCGCTCAATCTGGCCGGCGACGGCCTGCGCGACGCCCTCGACCCCAAGACCAAGGAGGACTAGCCCATGAGCGAACATCTTTTGGACGTGCGCGACCTCTGCATCTCCTTTGTGGGCCGCGATGGCAACGCGCTGGAAGCCGTCAACAAACTCAACCTACATATCGATGCCGGCGAGATCGTTGGTGTTGTCGGCGAGTCCGGCTGCGGGAAGTCGGTGTTTGCCCAGAGTGTCATGCGCCTCTTGGAGCATGAACAGAAGATGGCCTATGAGGGCCAGATTGTGTTTGATGGCGAGGATCTGCTGGCGCGTCCGCTCAAGACGATGCGCAAGGTGCGCGGCTGCGACATCGCCATGATCTTCCAGGACCCGTTGTCCTCACTCAACCCCGTCATGACGGTGGGTGCGCAGGTTATCGAGGCGGTGCGGGCCCACCGTAAGGGGAGCCGGCGCGAAGCCCGCAACGCGGCTCTATCGCTGTTGGAGCGTGTGGGAATTCGAGATGCCGCGGCTCGCTTCGACATGTATCCGGGCGATTTTAGCGGCGGCATGCGCCAGCGCGTGATGATCGCCATGGCGCTTGCCGGTCATCCGCGCCTGCTTATCGCCGACGAGCCCACCACGGCACTCGACACCACCACCCAAAAACAGATCCTCGACCTACTGCGCGACCTCAACCGCACCGAGAACATGGCGGTGCTTTTTTTCAGCCATGATTTGGGTGTCGTTACGAGCATCTGCTCGCGCGTGCACGTCATGTATCTGGGCCAAATCGTAGAAGAGATCGACGCCTGCGGCCTTATGGAGCGCCCGAGCCACCCGTATGCCCAGGGGCTCATCGCGAGCATTCCACCGCTCGAAGGCGAGCGAGTTGACACGCTGGCGGATATTCCGGGCACAGTGCCGCCGCTTACGGCAATACCCTGTGGATGCCGCTTTGCGCCTCGTTGCGCCCGGGCGGACGAGCGTTGCCGCGTGCAGGAGCCTCCGCTGGTTTCCGTGAATGCGTGCGACCGGTCTAAATGCTGGCTTGTCGAGAAAGGGGAGTGCCATGGCTGTTGATAGCGAAGCCCTGCTTAGGGTCTCACATCTGACTAAAACGTTTCCCATGCCGGGCTCAGGTTTTAAGCGTCAAGCCTTTACCGCCGTGGACGATCTGTCGTTTGAGATCGCGCCGGGCGAGGTCTATGGCCTGGTTGGCGAATCCGGATCGGGCAAGTCGACGACTGGACGCCTGATCTGTGGTCTCGAGCGTGCGGATTCCGGCTCGATTGTCTATCGCGGGCACGACCTCGCCACGATGTCGGAGCGCGAACGCAAGCCGTTTCGCCGCGAGATCCAGCTGGTATTCCAGGATAGCTCTACGGCTTTTGACCCGCGCAACCGTGTCGGCCGCATTTTGGAGGAGCCGCTGATTATCGCTGGCGTGCGCGATGCGGATGAGCGCCATGGGCGCGCGCTCTCGGCCCTGGCCTCGGTCGGTCTTCTGGCAGAGCATTATGACCGCTATCCGCATGACCTTTCGGGGGGACAGCGTCAGCGACTCAATCTGGCACGGGCGCTTATTTGCGAGCCGCGCCTTGTGGTATGCGACGAGCCGGTCTCGGCGCTTGACGTGTCCGTTCAGGCCCAAGTGCTCAACTTGCTTCGCGACCTGCAGCGCACGACGGGCGTGGCGCTGCTGTTTATCACGCATGATATGCGTGTGGTTCGGCATATGTCCGACCGGATTGGCGTGCTCTACCACGGTCGTCTTGTCGAGGAAGGCGCGGCCGAGGACGTGATCGCGCGCCCGAGCGATCCGTATACGCAGGAGCTTATCGACGCCATTCCCTAGAGGATGCTTCCTTTTGGGTATGGCGTGGATTCGTTGTTTAATTGTCGGTATATCGGTGCAAGAGAGGGGAACTACTATGGCCGATATTGAGGAACAGCCGTTGCCGCGCACGTTTGAGGAGTTCAACGAGCAGCGCAAGGCGGCGTTTATTCGCGTCAAGGATTATAAGCAGGCGGGTAATCGCCTGGTCGGCTTTTTGTGCAGCTATACGCCGCTCGAGATCATCGATGCCGCGGGCGCTGCGAGCGTGGCGCTGTGCGGTACGTCCGATGAGGTGATTCCCGAGGCCGAGAAGGTGCTGCCGGCAAATCTTTGTCCGCTCATCAAGTCGACGTACGGTTTTGCCTATTCGCAAAAGTGCCCGTTTACGTACTTTAGCGACATAATCATCGGCGAGACCACCTGCGACGGCAAGAAGAAGATGTACGAGCTACTCAACGAGCTCAAGCGTACGCACATTCTGCATCTTCCGCAGGGCCGCGACCGCGCCTACGAGCGCGAGGGCTGGTACGAGGAGTGCCGCCTGCTCAAGGAGGAGCTCGAGGGCTTCTACGGCATCACGATTACCGACGATGACCTGCGCGCTGCCGTCCGTCGTCGCAACCGCTTGCGTGCGGCCCAGCTCGAGATGTTTGCGCTGCAGGCCAACCAGCCGGCGGCCATGAGCGGCGTCGACCTGATGAGCACCATGTTTGCCGGTACGTTTAGTTTTGATATCGAGGCCTATACGCAGCAGCTGGAGCAAAAGGTTGCCAAGCTGCGCGAGGCCTACGACGCGGGCGAGCGCCCGGTTGCGGCGGATGCCAAGCGCATTCTGATCACCGGCTGCCCGGTGGGCGGTGTGATCAACAAGATCGGTCGCACCATCGAGTCCAACGGCGGCGTGGTCGTTTGCATGGACGACTGCTCGGGCGAGCGTACGGCGGCCATGATGATCGACCCGGAGGCTCCCGACATCCTGCGCGCCATCGCCGACCGCTACCTGGATATCAACTGCTCGGTCATGACGCCCAACGACGGTCGTATGGACAACACCCTGGCCATGTGCGAGAAATACCACGTCGACGGTGTGGTGGAGAATGTGCTCCAGGCGTGCCACACCTTTAACGTGGAGAGTGCGCGCATGCAGGAGGCTGTCGAGGGTGCGGGTATTCCGTACATGAAGATCGAGACCGATTACAGCAACGGCGACATGGGCCAGATCGAGACCCGCATCGCCGCCTTCATCGAAACCCTCTAGCTTCCTCAGGCGCCGGATCTTGCTCCTCAAACCGTCGCTTGCGTACCCAAAGTACGCTGCGCTCCTCTTTCGGGGCAATCTCCGGCACCTGAGAAACCTAGAGCTAAGGCGCCTGAACGCGCCGCTACCTTTGATGTTTAGATTGGAAGAGAGCCATGATAGGGATCGGGATCGATATCGGGTCTACGGCGGCTAAGGCTGCTGTGGTCGACGGGGAGGGTTCGGTGGCGTGGACGTGCGTGCAGCCAACCGGGTTCTCCTCGGTCGATGCTTCCGAGCGGCTGCGCGAGGCACTGGCAGCGGCCGGCTATGACGTGACGGCCGAAGATGCTCGCGTGGTCGCGACTGGCTACGGCCGTGTTGCCGTGCCCTATGCGCACAAGGTCGTGACCGAGATCACCTGCCACGGCACCGGTGCCGTGCGTCTGTTTGGTGACCATGGCACCGTGATCGATGTGGGTGGTCAGGACACCAAGGTCATCCAGCTTAAAGGCGGCCGCGTGGCCAAATTTGCCATGAACGACAAGTGCGCCGCCGGCACGGGGCGCTTTTTGGAGATCATGGCCGACCGCCTGGGCATTACCCAGCAGCAGATGGCAGACCTCGCCCGCACCGGCGAGCCCACCAAGATCAGCAGCATGTGCACGGTGTTTGCCGAAAGCGAGGTTATCAGCCTGATCGGTCGCGGCGAGCCACGCGAGAACATTGCGCGTGGCGTGATCGACAGCGTGGTCTCGCGCGTAGCGACCATGGCCGGGCAGGCGGCGGGCGCCCCGTACTACCTGACCGGTGGCCTGTGCGAGAACGCCTTCGTGGTGGAGCGGTTGGGCGAGCTACTGGGGTCGCCGGTGACCACCTCACCCCAGGCTCGCTTTGCCGGAGCGATCGGCGCGGCTGTCCGCGCCGCCGCCTTGGCCTAGGGGCGTACCGCGACATGCGCATCCTCAATATCTCGGCACAAAAACCAGATAGCACCGGCAGCGGCACCTACCTTGCCGCGCTCGTGCGCGAGCAGATCGAGACGGGGCATCGCGCCGCCGTGCTTTGCGGCGCGGCACCGGGTGATACCCAAGGCGAGCTGGACCGGCGTGCTGCCGTGTTTGCCGTACCGTTCGAATCGCCCGAGCTGCCGTTTCCCATCTGTGGTATGTCCGATGTCATGCCCTATCCCTCCACACGCTATCGTGACCTGACGCCTTCGATGCTCAAGGCATTTGAGCGGGCATTTGCTGCTGCAATCGATCGGGCGGTGGCTGAGTTTCGGCCCGATCTGGTGCTCTGCCATCACCTGTATCTGGTGACCGCATTGGCGCGCGAGCGCGTCCGGGGCGTGCCGGTTGTTGCCGTGTGCCATTCGACCGACCTGCGCCAGCTGCGTTCGCATGCGCTCGAGCGCGATCGCATCGTAAGTGCGGTTCGTCGGCTCGATGCCGTCTTTGCGCTCCATGCTGAGCAGGCTGAGCAGATTGGCCTGGTATGCGGCGTCGATACCGATCGCATCCACGTGATTGGGACGGGCTACGACCATCGCGTCTTCTGTCGCGACGCAAGCGTGGCGAGGCAGCCGGGGTCGCTTGTGTACGTGGGCAAGATTTGCTTTAAAAAGGGTGTCGAGTCGCTGGTTCGAGCTGTGTCATTGCCGATTGACGATGGCGTTCGCCTATCTGGCTTGGTACTTGTGGGCGGCCGCGGGGACGATGCCGAGCACGCGCGTATCGAGCGCTTGGCCGCGGCCTCGGATGTGCCGGTGACGCTGGCGGGGCGCCTGGATAGCGATGGACTCGTGCGTGCCTACCGCAGTTCCGACGTCTTTGTGCTGCCTTCGTTTTACGAGGGTCTGCCGCTCGTGACGATCGAGGCCCTCGCGTGCGGCTGCAAAGTTGTGGCGACCGATTTGCCCGGCGTTCGTCCCTGGATGGAGGCGATGCTTCCCGGTGCTCCCGTGACGTGGGTGGCGTCGCCGCGTATGACGGATGTCGACACGCCCGTGGCCGCCGACCTTCCGTTGTTTGAGCGCGCACTGGCAGATGCTATCGCGCGGGCGCTTGCGTCGCCGCCTTCGACGTTCGAGCCGTCGGCGGTCTCTTGGGAAGCGTGCCTGGCGCGTATACTTAAAGTCGTTGATTTGTTGGAAGGGGGTTCGTATGGCTAAGGACACCATAAGGCTCACGTCTATGACTGCCGCGAGTGGTTGAGCCGCTAAGTTGGCTCCCGGAGCCCTCGCCCAGGTCCTGGGCGACTTGCCCAATGTGCATAACGACAACCTGCTCGTGGGGTTCGATACCTCCGACGATGCGAGCGTCTTCCGCGTAGGGGAGAACCTGGGGCTCGTGCAGTCCATCGACTTCTTCCCACCGATGGTCGATGACCCGTTTCTGTTTGGCCAGATCGCCGCGGCCAACTCGCTGTCGGATATCTATGCCATGGGCGGGCGGCCGAGCCATGCCATGAACTTGCTGTGCATCCCGAGCTGTCTGGCCGTTGAGGTTGCCGGTCAGATTCTGGCGGGCGGTGCCGACAAATGCGTCGAGGCGGGTTGCTCCATCGCGGGCGGCCACACCATCAACGACGACGAGCCCAAGTACGGCCTGTCCGTGAGCGGCTTTGTCGCACTCGACCGCATGCTCGCAAACAGCGGCGCGCGCGTGGGCGATGCGTTACTGCTGACCAAGGCGGTTGGCTCGGGCATCATCACCACGGCCATTAAGGGTGAGCTCATCGAGCAGGACGAGGCCGCAGCCATGTTTGACTCGATGCGCACCCTCAACGAGGCACCGATTCGTCTGGCCGAGGGACTCGAGCTTCATGGCTGCACCGACATTACGGGCTTTGGCCTGATCGGGCACGCGTGCGAGATGGCCGAGGGCTCGGGCGTGCAGCTTGAACTTGCGTCGGGGGCGGTGCCGCTCTTTGACCAGGTGCTCGATATGGCGCGTCTGGGCATTATCCCCGCGGGCTCCTACCGCAACCAGGACTTCTTTGGCCCGCGTGTGGCTGCCGACGAAGACCTGGAGCTGGGCATGTTGGATGCGCTGTACGATCCGCAGACCTCGGGTGGTTTGCTTATTGCGGCGCCTGCTGCCGATGTGCATGAGCTTGCGCGCCGTCTGCATGCCGAAGAACGCATCGCCGCCGTCGTCGGTCGCGTGTGCGAGCCGGTGCCAGGCGGTCCCGCCGTCCATGTTGTCCGTTAACGACACGTTTATTGAACTATGCACCGTTCTAGAACAATTTATTCGAAAGGAAAAAGCTATGTCTACCAAAATTGAAGTCAATGCCATGGGCGATGCCTGCCCGCTGCCTGTCGTCAAGACGCTCAAGGCTCTGAAGCAGCTCGACGGCGAGGGCGCCGTCGTGACCTCGGTCGATAACGAGACCGCCGTCAAGAACATCTCCAAGATGGCGCAGGAGAAGGGCTGCGCGGCCTCGGTCGAGAAGGTTTCTGACGCCGAGTGGCACGTGACCGTGGCGACCTCTGGCGCCGTTGCCGTGGCTGATCCCGAGCAGGATGGCGCTGCCTTCTGTGATGCCAGCGCCGGCAAGGGCAAGCTCGTCATTTCCGTCTACACCGACTGCATGGGCCGCGGCGATGACGAGCTGGGCCACAAGCTCATGAAGGCCTTTATTTTTGCCGTGACGCAGCAGGAGGAGCTGCCCGCGACCATGTTGTTCTACAACGGCGGCGCCAAGCTCACCGTCGAGGGCTCGCCGGTGCTCGATGACCTGAAGGGCCTGGCAGAGCAGGGCGTCGAGATCCTTACCTGTGGCACCTGCCTCGACCACTATGGCATTAAAGACCAGCTTGCGGTGGGCGAGGTCACCAACATGTACGTGATCGTGGAGAAGATGGAGCAGGCCGTGCGCGTCGTGCGCCCGTAGCGTATTGGTTGGAGTTGCCATGAGGGAGAAGCGCCCGGCGCTTGTCATCACGTTTCCCACCACGGCGGCCGCCATGGGCTGCGAGTCCCTGTGCATTGAGCGCGGCCTTCCCGGGCGAACGATTCCCGTGCCCGGGGAGGTCGCTGCCGGCTGCGGTTTGGCATGGAAGGCGTTGCCTGCCGATGAGGACCTGCTGCGCGGCGAACTCGCCTCGGCGGGCGTTCCCACCGAGGGCTATACCGTGATTGATATGTGGGAGGTCGTGCGATGATCTACCTGGATAACGCGGCGACGACCATGCACAAGCCGCAGACGGTCATCGATGCCGTGACGCAGGCGATGTGTTCGCTCGGCAATGCCGGACGCGGTGCCACGTCGGGTGCCCTCGATGCCGCTCGTACGATTCACGCTTGCCGTGCCAAGCTCGCGCGCCTTTTGGGTTGCCCGAGGGCGGACCATGTGTGCTTTACGCCCAACTCTACGGCGGCGCTCAACACCGCCATCAACGGGGTGGTGCGCTCCGGCGACCGCGTGGTCACGACGGTGCTCGAGCACAACTCGGTGCTACGTCCGCTCAACCGCCTGGCGGCCGAGCAGGGTGTGACCATTGAGCATGCGGGCTGCGACGCGAACGGCGCGCTCGACTACGACGAGCTCGAGCGGCTGGTTACGCCCGGTACGCGTGCCGTGGTGGTGACGCACGCCTCCAATGTGACCGGCAACGCGGTCGACATTGCGCGCGTGGCTGCCATCGCGCATGCGGCCGGCGCGCTGTTGATCGTCGATGCTTCGCAGTCTGCCGGCGCGATGTATGTCGATATGCAGGCTATGGGGCTCGACGTCGTGTGCTTTACCGGTCACAAGGGGCTCATGGGTCCGCAGGGGACCGGCGGCCTGGCCGTGGCGGAGGGCATTGACGTGGCTCCGTGGGCCATGGGCGGCACGGGCGTGCACAGCTTCGATGCGCTGCAGCCGCTTGAGTGGCCCACGCGCCTTGAGGCGGGCACGCTCAACGGTCACGGCATCGCGGGACTTTCCGCAGGTCTCGACTTTATCGAGGCCCAGGGCGGAGTCGAGGCGATCGCGGCACACGAGCGAGCGCTTGCAGAGCGCTTCCTCGCCGGTGTTCGCGAAATTCCCGGCATTGCGCTCTACGGTGCGTTTGACCAGCCCGTGCGCTCGGCGATCGTCTCACTCAACGTGGGTGATATCGACTCTGCCGAGATCTCGGACGCGCTCATGCAAGGGTGGGGGATTGCGACGCGCCCCGGTGCCCATTGCGCTCCGCTCATGCACCGCGCGCTGGGGACCGAGCGCCAGGGTGTCGTTCGCTTCTCGTTTGGGTATTTCAACACGGATGAGGAAGTCGACACGGCGATTGAGGCTCTGCGCGATTTAGCCTGCTAGAGCGTATATACTTGCGGGACGGGCCTTTTGCCCGTCCCGTTTTTGTTTCGACCCGAAAGGTGTGCCTATGGCCTCATCCGCCCCGCGCGGCCTGCGCTCCGACCATGTCGTTACCGTCGGCATTGCGCTGTTCTCGATGCTCTTTGGCGCCGGTAACCTCATCATTCCGCCGTTGCTGGCACTTCAGGCCGGCACGGCCACGCCGCTTGCCATGATTGGCTTTTTGATTGCCGCTATCGGTCTGCCTGTTATGGGCTTTATCGCCGTGGCGCTCGCCGGAACGGCGCGCGAGCTGGCCGGCCGCGTGCACCCCAAGTTCGGTGAGTTCTTTGTCGCGGCGGTGTATCTGGCCATCGGCCCGTGCCTGGCTATTCCGCGCACGAGCTCCACGGCCTTCGAGATGCTAGTGCCGTTGCTACCCGAGGGCGTTTCGCTCGGCGCAGCACGTCTGGTGTTTGCCATCGGGTTCTTCGTTGTCGCGTTTGTGCTCACGCTGCGCCCGGGTGTCATCACGCGCGTGCTCGGCCGCATTACGGGCCCCGCGCTCATTGCGCTCATTGTGCTGGTCGTGGGTGCTGCCGTGATCTCGCCGCTGGGACCGGCTGCCGCGCCTCAGGCTCCCTACGATGCCGGCGCTGCGGTCCAAGGCTTCTTGACCGGCTATCAGACCATGGACCTGCTCGCGTCGCTTGCCTTCGGCATCATCATCGCCGAGACCATTCACGAGCTGGGCGTGACCGACGACAAGCGCGTCGCTTTTGAAATTTCGCGCTCCGGTGTGATCGCCGGCGTGCTCATGGCCATCATCTATTGCGGCTTGGCCCTTGCCGGCATGCAGCTCGGCATCGTGATGCCCGACGCCACCAACGGCGCTGCAATCCTTGCTCGCTCGGCCTCCATGCACTTTGGCCTTGCCGGCACGGTCGTGGTCTTTGCGATTTTTTTCCTCGCCTGCATGAACGTGTGTATCGGCCTCATCAGCTGCTGCTCGCGTTACTTCTGCGAGACGTATGTGGTCGAAGGGGGAGCGGAGGCCTCCGAGGAGGCCAACGCCGAGTTCGATCCTCGCCTTTGTGTTCGCGGCTTTTTCGTGCGTGCTTTCCAACGTGGGCCTCGACGTGATCCTCATGTTCTCGGTGCCCATGCTCAACGCCTTGTATCCCGTTGCCATCGTGCTGGTACTGATGGGCCTGGTGCACGGCTTTTGCGACGCTCATCCGCAGGTGTGGGTCTGGGTCGGCGGTGTGGTCGCGGTGCAGAGCGTGATCACCTCGGTTCGCGATGCGTTCTTTGCGGGCGCGTGGCTGCCGTTCGATGTGCTGCCGCTGGCGGACATTGGAGCCGCGTGGGCGCCGGTCGCTGTGGTGGCGTTTGTGATCGGTCTGCTCCACAGCAAGTTTGTCGCACATTCGAGGAGCTAGGGTTTCTGTGCTTGCACAGGAGGGGAGTCTCCCCTATAATTTCCTTCGCTTTGGGACACGCAAGGTTTAGACCTTAGCTGCTCAACACCTTCGGGACGTGGCGCAGTTTGGTAGCGCGCCTGCTTTGGGAGCAGGATGTCGCAGGTTCAAATCCTGTCAGCCCGACCGGAGCCCTTGGAAACATTAGGTTTTCAAGGGCTTATTTTTCCGTCGAAAACAATCTGCATACAAATGCACACAAACGCCGCGGGATCTCCATGCCAGATTCACACGAGTTCGCGCTCGCGGAGGGCTCCGATCGCGTAGGCCACGTCGTCCAATCGTTCCGGCCAGAGCGCCGTGTAGGTGTTCAATGTGATGCTGGGAGAGGAGTGGCCGAGCTGCATCTGCAGGGTCTTCGCGTCCGCGCCCTGGGCGATCGCGAAGCTCGCGTATGTGTGGCGCAGACTGTGTATGGTCACGCCCTCGTCCTCCATGCCGGCCAGTCGGACGGCCTTTCGCCAGACACGCGTCCGCCACGTGTTCGTCCACAGGTTCCCGCCTCTTGCCGCGCGGAACAGCCAGTCGTCGTCGCCCATGCCCTCCATCTGCCGTTCGATGGACGGTATAAGGAATCTGGGTATGGCGATGCTGCGCGGTTTGCCGTTCTTCGGCGTGCCCAGCACAAGCCTGCCTTTGCCGTCGTCGGTCCAAGTGCGGCGGATGCGCGCCCTGCGTGATTCCACATCCACGTCGCCGCATTTGAGTGCCAGCGTCTCGCCAATGCGGGCACCGGTGTATGCCTGCCAGCGGACGATCAGCCCGTCTACCGGCCGTCCTGCCCGTTCGGCCATGCCGGCCAGCAACTCCACCTCCTCGACGGTAAGGAACACCATGTCGTCATCGGATTGCGTGATGCGCGGCACGGTGACCTTTTCAATGGGGTTCTCTCCGATCCAGCCGTGCTCCAAAGCGAATTCCATGACACCGCCCATGACGACCTTGACGATGTTGCGGATGCTGCGTGGACTCAATGGCTTCGATTCGCGATCGTCCTGCAGTTCGGCGGGATACCCGCCTTCGGTGAGCTGCGTGACCCACTGTTGCAGTTCGTCGCGTTGGATTTCCCTCAGTGTGCGATCGCCCCACTTGGGGTTGATATAAACGCGCAATTCGCGGCGGTATCTGCCCAAAGTGCCCTGTTTGATATCCATCTTGCCGTCTGTCCATTCAGAGGCAACGTCCCGGAAGATGCGTAGTTCCTGCTGCGGGTCGCGGTATTTGCCGCGTCTGATGTCGTCCTCGATGGCCGCTGCGTATTCCTCAGCGTCACGGAGCTTGGCGAAGTTCCGTGATTTCTGGACGCGTTTGCCGTCTCGAAGCGTGTACCAGCGGCATCTCCACCGTGAGCCTTGGCCGTACAGCGCGGACCGCCATTTGTCGGGCACATTGGCTTTCATCGGATCCTTCGCATTGGCCAGCGACTGTTTCGCGGCCCTGCTGGGCGGGTTGCCGTCCTCGTCGTTTTTGAGCCATCTGTCGTCTACGAACGCTCTGGCCATGGTTGTCTCTTTCCGAGGATCCGCGCTACACTGTGCGTG
>CAJMBB010000030.1 GCA_905211615.1 uncultured Collinsella sp.
CCACGGCCACCGCGATCACCAAAGCCGCCGCGACCGCCACGGTCGCCGCCACGGCCGCCACGGTCGTCACGGCCGCCGCGAGGACCGCGGTCCTCGTCCAGGCCCATGGCGACGAGCGGAGCGATGACCTTATCGAGAGCGGCCATCAGCTCGGTGGCCTCCTCATAAGAAAGCTCAGGCAGGAGCTTCTCCTTCTTGTTGGCAAGCTCGACCAGGCCCTCAGCGGCATCCTCGGCAGCGAAGACAACGATCTTGCGCATATCGCCCTCGGCGTCGTCGATGCGGCCAACCAGATCGGCAGCCTCGGCCTCGGCCATCAGGCCATCGAGCTCACGAAGGCGCATGCCCAGCAGGTCGGACATTTCCTTCTGCTCCATCTTGGGCTTGAGGTCAAGGAGCTTGATGGCGCGCTCGATGTTCGCCATGCGCTCGGCCTTGGCCTCCTCCTCTTTGGAAATAGCAAAGCGACGGCTACGCAGCAGGCGGGCGGCCTTCTGCATCTTGTCCATCAGCTCTTCGTCATCGTAATCAACGGCGGCCTCGACAACCTCGGCCTCCTCCTCGGCGGAAACCTCGTCAGCAGCCTCAACCTCGGCAGCTTCGGTCTCCACGGTCTCGACTGCCTCGACCTCGGCAGCCATGGTCTCGTTCTCGGTCTCGTTCATGATCTCTTCGTTCTCGGACATGAGACTCCTTCTTGGCCCTCTCGGGCATCATCGCCCCATTCGCGGGGCCCGTCGCGCACTCTTTGCGCTTTAAACATTCATGCCTCTCGGCAAAACGTCCATTAGTTTATGGTGTCGCCATCCAATCTAGCTGCAGAATCTATGTGCACACATTAATGCGACATGTGTGACTCGCGACGAGCATACACCAGCGACGTCACGAACCCGACCACGGCAATCACAGCCGCCACGCGCACGGCAGCTGCAAATCCAATCGCCTGGGCAACGTCGGTCGCAACGCCAGCGGCGCCGGCAGTCGCCGCAGAACTCGAGAGCAAGCCGATAAACAGCGACGGGCCAAACGATGCGGCAATCATATTCCACGTGTTAAGCAATGCCGTTCCGTGAGGATGCTCAACGGCAGGCAGCGTCTCCAAGCCGGCCGTCTGCGAGGGGCTCAGCACCAGGCCGACTCCGGCATACACCACAACGGTCAGTGCCACGACAACGCCGATGTTCATGCTTGCCGCCGTCATCGAGATGGCAGTCTGCCCCACGGCAATCAGGGCAAAGCCGACCGGCAGCAGCGGCCATGCGCCACGGGCGTCCATCACGCGCCCGCCCACAATCGAGGTCACGGCGTTGCAGGCAATCGCCGGCAAAATGAGCAAGCCCGCAACAAGTGCGGTCATACCGTATGCGCCCTCAAAATAGAGCGGCAACAAAACGCTCATCGAGAACGTCGTCATCATCGACACCACCACAAGCAGACACGCAGGCCAAAAACGAACGCTCGCCATGGGACGCACGTTAAGCACCGGATGCTCGAGCTTGAGCTGGCGGGCCGCAAACAGGCCGAGCAGCACAATGGCGGCGAAAAGCGTCACGATACCGGCAATCAGATTGGTCGAGAACTCGCCTACGGAATACACAAATGCCGTAATACCGGCGGCGAGCAAAACAACCGACAGAATATCAAGCGTGGCGTTCGAGCGCTCTCCGACATTCTGAACAAGCTTTACGCCCGCCGCAGCGACCACAATGCCGCCCACCAGCGGCACTACGAACACCGCCCTCCAGCCAAACAACGTGCACATAAGACCGCTGATCACAGGTCCAAACGCCGGCCCCAGCGTAATGCAGGCACCGCCCAGGCTCAGATACAGACCGAGCTTCTCGCGCGGCGCGCAAGACAACACCACGTTCATCATGAGCGGGAACAAGATGCCCGATCCCGCAGCCTGCAAAATACGACTTGGCAGCAAAACGCTAAACGACGGAGCGACCAGGCACAGGACTTCGCCGGCGACCATGCATCCGCATGCGAAAAACAGCAGTTTGCGCGTCGAGAAACGGCCGGACAGGAAGGCCATGATGGCCGTAAAAATCGACGTCACGATCATGTAGCCCGAGACGAGCCACTGTGCCGTGGTGGCACTCACCGAAAAGGCTGCCATAATGTCGTGCAGCGCCACGTTAATGATGTTCTCGTTAAACGCGGCAACAAAGGCTGCAATATACATAACGACGAGAATCGCCGCAGTGGCCGATGGCGTTACTTGAACTTGTTGCTGAGATTTGCTCCCCATGCATTTCCTTCCTCTTGGAACGACAGTCGCATCGCCCCAGAGGAACAGTCCAGGGCGAAAAATGAGCCCTAGACTTACGCCAGACGCCGTACACGACGAATCTGGCAACATGGTCCAACATCGAAAGATTGTAACGCGGACGCACAGCTTTCCTTCCGCGCTATTATTAAAAGTCCACGAAAGCATAAGACATGAGGAGCCCGCCATGATTAAGCCCATCATGAAATCCGAGTTCTTTTTGCGTCTGCCTTCCGAAGACGCGGGACCCGACGATGCCGCAACCGGGCAGGATCTCCTGGATACACTCCACGAGCATGAGCGCGAGTGCGTGGGCCTCGCCGCCAACATGATCGGCATGCGCAAACGCATCATCTGCGTAAAGGACGGCAACAGGACACTCCTGATGTACAACCCTCAGATTCTTGAGCAGGTCAATGCCTATCAGACGAGCGAAGGATGCCTCTCGCTGATCGGCGAGCGTCCCTGTACCCGCTATCGCCGCATTAAGGTGGAGTATTTGGACGAGAACTTCGTTCACCGCATCAAAAACTTCTCGGGCTACACCGCCGAGATCATCCAGCACGAAATCGACCACTGCAACGGCGTCGTGGTTTAGGCCACCCGCCAAAATGAGGGTACCGGAGGCCTCCCTATGGATATCAGCCGCTTTGGCGAATTCGCCATCTTAGCGCAGTCACGCACGTTTCTTGATGCGGCGGAACTGCTTTTCATGTCGCAATCAACCCTCTCCAAGCACATCATGGCAATGGAGCACGAACTCGGCTGCAAGCTCATCGATCGAAGCCAGCGCCACGTAACACTCACCGCGCAAGGTGAAGCGCTCCTCCCCTATGCGCAAAAAATTGCGACGCTTCAGCATCGCTATCTTGCCGCCATTCAAATAGGTGCAGGTGAGCCGCTCGAGCACCTCACCGTAGGTTCTATCCCCATTATGGCCCCTTATGGGATTACGGACGCCGTCATCGATTTTCAGCAGGCGAACCCCTCATATTCTGTCGAGCTCATCGAAGGCGAGGGCGACACACTCAAGCGCATGCTCCTGCACGAGGACATTGACCTGGCCTTCATCCGTGACAGCGGCGCCATCGAGCCGGAGTTCAAAAAGATTCCCTTTACGACCGACCGGCTCGTGGCCGTCCTTCCGCTCGACCATCCACTCGCCGAACGTGACACCGTCGAGATAGACGACCTTATCGACGAGAATTTCCTCATGCTTCCCCAAGGCTCGTTCGTAAGCGAGCTCGTCCTTTCCCTTTGTCGCGAAGCTGGATTTGGCCCACGTGTTACGTTCACCGGCAAACGAGCCGAGAACATCATCTCTCTTGTCGCACGCGGCGCCGGTGTCTCATTCCTCATGCGCAAGCCGGCGGAATCGCTTACCAGCGGAAAGGTAGCCTTGGTGCCGCTTGAGCCCGCGACGACCTCCGAGGTCAGGCTCTACCTCAAGCGGAACGCCGCGCACTCGCAGGCGGTCGTCTCGTTCATTGGCTTCCTCCCCTACCGTCAGCTCCTGCAGGGCGACCGTGCGTCTTCCATCGCGGCACGACCGTCATAATCCCCGCTGCTCCACAACCGCAGACTTGTGACCGCAAACACGATGACAGCGGCACGAAACACAAATATGCCTCGGGCAGCACGTCGCCGTCCGAGGCATATTTAATCAAAGTGCGCAGAAAGACTAGTCCACCGAGATGTTGAGTGCCTTACCGCCCTCGTCCTTCTTGGTACCGATCACCATAGCGGCGACAAGAGCCAGAACGAAAGCGACCACACCGGAGATGACAAGGCCGATAAAGCCCGTGTCGATGCCGGCAGGGTTAATAAAGCTCGGGAAACCGAGCGGGCCGGAGGCGCCGAAGGCATAGAGCTTGGCACCCATGAGGCCGGCAATGGCGCCGCCTACACCAGCGGAAATAAAGGTTGCCCACATAAGGCGCTTACGCGGCAGCAAGATGGCGTAAAGCGCAGGCTCGTTGACACCGAAAATCGAAGAGACAAGGGCGGGAATGTTGACGGCAGCATTTTCCTCGGAGTCCTTGGTTCGGATGATCATGCCAAGCACAGCGCCGGCGATGGCACAACCGCCTGCATACACGAGCGGGTTAATGAGGTCATAGCCGTAGGTTGCGACATCGAGGAACCACAGCGGGATGATGCCCCAGTGCAGGCCGAACATGACGAGCAGGCTCCAGAACGTGCCGATGACGAAGCCGGCGATGGCGGGTTGGAAGTTGATGAGCATCAGAATGATCTGGGCAACGATGTTGGAGAGGACCGTCATGACCGGACCGACCACAAGCAGGCCAAGGATGCCGCAAATGAGGAGCGTCAGGATGTTGGAGAAGAACGAGCTCACAAGCGCGGGCAGCGCGTTAGAAAGGGCCTTGTGCACCTTGGAGGCAATCCAGACGATAAAGATCGCAGGCAGAATCGTCGATGAGTAATTCTGCATGATCAGCGGGATGCCAAAAATATCACCGTAGACATTGGACTCGAAGACCGTACCGGCGCCGAGCGTGTAGAGCGGATCTCCGCCCATAAGGGCAACGAGCGTCGGATAGACGAGGATACCGCCGAGCGCCATTCCCATAACGGGCTTAAGTCCGAACTTCTTGGCCGACGTCCAGCCAATGATTAGCGGAAAGTAATAGAAGACCGAATCTCCGATTGCCGAGAGCGTCACATACGTATTGCTGTCCTTGGCAAGCCAACCGGCAACCGTGCAGAGCGCGAGCATCGACTTGATAAAGCCACCGGCCATAAGCACGCCAAGAACCGGTTGCAGAATCTCGGAGATGATGGCCAGCAGACGCGAGAATGGATCGCCCTTTTTGACGTCGTCGCCTTCATCGATATCGAGTGCGGGTTTGGAGTCGAACCCGCCAATCTGAACAAGGTCGTTGTAGACGGCCTCGACAGTGGCACCAATCACGACCTGATACTGTCCGCCGGCCTGGATGACGTCAACGACGCCCTTCGTCGCCTTAAGCTCATTGGTCTGGGCGAGCGATTCATCCTTGAGGTGGAAGCGGAGACGCGTAATGCAGTGGCTCACGTCTAACACATTGTCTCGACCACCGACCTTTGTGATGATTTCATCGCAAAGCTTCTGGTATTTCATGGAATTCTCCTTTTTTCTGAGCGGGGTATAGCATCGATTTCATGCCTCCGTAGTCGACGTGGGAGGGCAAGGAACCCGCTTCCCCCTTTGAAATCCGCGGACGCACGTACGCCCGGGATGCGAAACGGCAGAGAAGATGGAAGATGCCGATCACATGGCGGCGAGCCTCATTGGCCCATGTCACGCAATCAGGTCTACAAACGCGAATCTGCTGCGCCGAGAAGTCTCGTCGTCTGACAGAACTTGTCACACAGACGTTCCGGTTCGCCCTGGGGAATCTGAGTACGCTCGGTCTCAAAGGAGAGGCCGTACTCGCGTGCCGGAAGGAAATACTCGAAATAGCCGTTGGTGTAACCGCAAACTATTCCCTCGACCGGGCATTCGCGCTTCATGCGAATACCCAAGTCGCTGCCGAGCTCACTCGGGAACACAAAGAGATGCAGGCCGCCCAAACTGATGACGGCACACTTAAGCGTGAGCGAAAAGTCGTCATGGGCAACGGTGTGATAGAACGTCTGAGGCTCGATGCGGTCGAGAACGACCTCGCGATCGAGCTTGATCTGGGAAATCGCCTCGGCAAGACCGGTCGAAACGCGCTCGACCTCGGGAATGCCGCGTCCCTGGCGAAAATTGCGGTCGCTACAGTCGCCAGCAGCACCGACGACCATGGCCGGATAGTAACCAAGACTCTGAGCGAGCTTTTTGCCGGTGAGACCGGCGAGTTCGCTCGTGAGCTCCGTGCAGTCGGGTCCGACGCAAGCGGAATGCACCGCCCAGTTCACAAAGCCCGCAAATGGCTTGCCTTCGGTATCGAAGAACGATACGACAATGACCTCATTGTCGGCGAGTTCACCTGGGATGATGCGGTTGTCGTAGAAACCGGTGATGACCCGCTTGCCCAAGCGACAAATCGCGGGCTGTGCGTTGGCGCGGCACTCCTCAAAGCATTGGCAAATGGTATCGAGGAACCAGCGGTAGTAGTTCTCGTCGAATTTTCCCGTCCACCAGCTGCGGTGGTAAGCGACGATTGAAGTATGGTCGTGCGTCGCCGAGAGCAGGACGCAATCACGGTCAATGCCGTAGCGCTCGGCGAGCATTGTCTTGACTTCCTCGGCCATGCTTTCCTCGAACTCGAGGACATCGGAATTAAAGAGAAACACTTCACGTTCGCCTTGCTGGAAGAGAATGGCGTTGGCGAAGACGTCGTCATGGACGCCCGTCGCAGGTTCAAGACGGTTGGGAAGATTGCGGTAGCCAATCAGGTAGATGTCGCCCTGTGGGGTGATTTTGCGGCGCGCGTGTCCAATGTTCATGCACGTTCTCCTTCTGTGTCACGCCGCATTCAAGGCGGCAATGATGATTTCGACGAGGCGCTCATGGGATCCGGCGGCAAAACCGGAGTTCATGGCCTCATAGGTGATCTTTTCGTACGCGTCGGGAGCCGGTAGGTACTTCTGTCCGCCGTTGACGAGCGTGGCAAAGAACACAGAGCCGGACCGAGCGGCGCGCACAGTGGCGCCGAATGCACTCGAGACCTCGGGTTGTACGCCGACAAGCTCGACGTTTCCCAGCCGGAGCAGATAGATCCTCGTGCGCTGCTCGCCAGCGGCATGAAACTCATACGTTCGGTGCGGAGCCAAAGAGTGAAAATCGGCGCGTGTCTGAGCGGGCAGGAGAACGTCGACCGTGCGGGCATCGATGCCGGTAGCGTCATCCTCACGCGCCATGCGAGCGGTCTCGATTAAAGCATCGCCCAAGGCCTGCCCCTGCTGGTGCAACATGCGGTATCCGTCCTCATGGGCATCGACCGTCTGCTTAACGCCGGCCGCATCGAACATGACGTTCATGGCGCGCTCCGCCGGACTTTGGTCGCCCGCGGCGCCTGGCAGCAACAGGGCAACGCCGCCCAGCTCGCGCTCGAGTGACATGGCGGCAAAACCAAAGAGGTCTCCGCTCGCCATGCGCCTCCCCTCGGAGTCGCGCGACCCGTCGAGCACGGAGGACTGAACGTCCGCCGTCGCGAGCACGGCAACATACTCGCCCCCGGCATCCCTTATGGCGAGTACGGGCATCGTGTGGTCGGCAAACCCCCTGGGATTCGAGCCCAACCACCAGCCGGCAGGCGTCTCGATGTCGCGATTAACGTTCACGGGGCATTCGCCCTCCACAGTGGCGAGAGTGACGGAGCGAATGCCCGCAACAGCGCGCTCGACAGCCGTGCGGGCGGCAGCGACGAGTGCTGCGCGATAGCGCTCGTTGCGATTGCGGGTAGCATCGTCGGCAAGATGCCCGGGAGTGCGGACGTGAGGCATGGAAAACGTGTGGGTAGGAACCACCCAAGAATAAGCACCGCTGCAATTGGCGGCATCCTCAACAATCTCACGCAGATCGGCGAGTAGAGCCGGAGCGATCGAGGTGACCTCAAGCGAAAGGACGCAGGCGCGTCGCCCCGTTCCCTCGATGATAAGGGCACGGGCGAAGACCTCATGACGGAGTTCGTCGAAACCGTCGAACGGCAACACGTCCCCAAGATCGATGGCCACACGAGCGGCCCCAGCCCTCATCTCTCCTTCGTCCATGGCAGATACTCCCCTCTGATTGCCGCTCACTCGACACCGTACAGTTGCTGCGCTGTACCGCCAAGCACAAGGTCGCTGTCTGTATCGCTCAGATTTGCAGCGCGAACGCAGGCGACACCCTCGGTGAGCCACTCGCGTTTAACGGGATAGCTCGTGCCAAAAACAATATGGTCTGCACCCAGCACGTCAACCGCACAGGCGAGGAGTGTCTTGCCCCAAGGCTGAGCATGGGACATGTCGAAATAGATGTTGTTCTCGAGGTGCCTGGAAACGGTCTCGGTATCGACCTGAAAACGGCCAGAAGCATCAGGGCGCTTGGGGCCATGAGGCAGCAGCATCTCCTTGAACGCAAAGTATGCGCCGCCGAGCATGGAGTGGACCATCTTGATATTGGGGTAGCGCTCAAAGAAATCACCAAAGATCTCTCGGCCGATCGCCGTAGTTTGGTCGACGCAGCGGCCATAAGAGCGGCGAAGGTTGTCGTACGCGAGAAGCGACTCGTTCTCGACCGGCACGGGAACATGGTGCACGTAAACGGTGACATGGCGTTCGTTCAGGTGCTCGAAAAAGCTCGAGAAGACCTGGTCGTCGAGATAGCGCTTGCCGTAGTGAGCGCAGAGCTGCACACCCGCAAAACCATCGTCGAGCCTGCGGTCGAGCTCCTCCAAATTCGCTTTGGTGCCAAAGGGCGGCACAGCGACAAGCGGAATCAGACGGCCACTTGACGCCTTCGCGTCAGCAGCCATACCGTCGTTGAAACGCCGGCACATCTCGAGCGACATCCACTCGTGACAGCCGGGGAGCTTGAGGATCGCCTTGTCGACCCCCGCCTCATCCATATCGGCCAAGCGCTTCTCGAGGGTGTAGTCGCCCTCAATGTAGTTAAGACCCGGAGAACCGGCGGGCATCTCGATCACGATCTGTCGTTTGCCGGCGGAATTCATGGTCAGATAGCCTTCGGTGTCATAGGCGCGGGGTACCTCGGCCAAAAACTGTTCGCAGAGCGTCTCGTCATGAAAGATGCGCTCGTCGAACCAGTAGGAATTTGCATCGATAATCATTGGTTGGAACCGCCTTTCATCTTGTTGAAAACATTCTAGAAAAGCAGGTACCCGGACATCAATTCCAGCTTAAGCCCATTGTATTCCATTTTGGAATAGAACTAGCCGCTCACGCGCGAACCTCGCCCGCTCAACGAGACAAGCGCTAACAGCACGGGCTTAGACAGAAAACGGTCGGCCCGCATCCGTTGCGGGCCGACCGTTTCATTACAGGCTACCTTTGCCGTTACGCCTGGCGGTAATGGTCAAAGAAGTCGGCGAGGTCTTCGAGGGACTCTTTGAGTACTTCCATGCGCGGCAGGTAGACGATGCGGAAGTGGTCGGGCTCGGCCCAGTTGAAGCCGCCGCCACGCGTAATCAGGATCTTCTTCTCGTGCAGCAGGTCGAGGGCGAACTGCTCGTCATCGGTGATGTTGAACTTCTTAACATCCATCTTGGGGAAGATATAGAACGCCGCGCGCGGCTTGACCACCGAGATGCCGTCGATCTTGTTGAGCGCCTCATACACAAAGTTGCGCTGCTCGTAGACACGGCCGCCGGGACGGATGTAGTCGTTAACGGACTGATGACCACCGAGTGCCGTCTGGACGATCGACTGGGCTGGCACGTTGGAGCACAGGCGCATGTTGGAGAGCATGTTGATGCCCATGATAAAATCGCTCATACAGCGCTGGTTGCCCGAAAGCACCATCCAGCCAATACGATAGCCCGCGATCATGTGCGACTTGGAAAGGCCGCTAAAGGTGACACAGGGCAGATCGGGAGCGAGCGAGGCAATCGAGACGTGCTCGTAGCCGTCCATGCACAGGCGGTCGTAGATCTCATCGGCAAAGATCATGAGCTGATGCCTGCGTGCAACCTCGACGATGCCCTCGAGCACCTCGCGCGGGTAGACCGAGCCCGTGGGGTTGTTGGGGTTGATGATGACGAGGGCCTTGGTCGCGCTCGTGATCTTGGACTCCATATCCTCCAGGTCGGGATACCAATCGGCCTGCTCGTCGCACAGATAGTGCACAGGATGGCCGCCGGCAAGGGTCGCGCACGCCGTCCAGAGCGGATAGTCGGGGCTAGGGATCAGAATCTCGTCGCCATTGTCGAGCAGCGCGTTCATCGAAAGCTGAATAAGTTCGGACACGCCGTTGCCTGTGTAGATGTGCTCCATCTGAACATTGGGCAGGCCCTTGATCTGGGAGTACTGCATAATCGCCTTGCGCGCAGAGAACAAGCCGCGCGAGTTGGAATAGCCTTCGCAATCGGGCAGCTGCTGGCGCATATCCTTGATGACCTCGTCGGGCGTGCGGAAACCGAAGGGCGCCGGGTTGCCGATATTGAGCTTGAGGATGCGCTCGCCCTCGTCCTCCATACGGGCAGCCTCGTCGACGACGGGACCGCGCACATCATACAGGACGTTATCAAGCTTGGTGGATTTAGAAAAAGTACGCATGGTGGCGCTCCTTGGAATTTGAGCTGAGGGATGGGGTTCGGGCTTGGAAACGTTACGGGGCGATGATGCCTCGCCTTGATCGGCGTCACCGGCAAGCAGCCAGGTAACATCGACCTCCAAAATGCGGGCGAGCAGCTCTGCCACATCGCGCCGCGGAATCGTCTTGCCGCTCACATATTGGCTCATCTGACTCTTGCCGAGTTTTTTGCCGAGCATCTCCGATGCGCGGATTACGTCCGACTGGCGAACGTCGCGATCGGACATAGCCTGTCGCAGGCGATCGCTAAACGTCTCTTGGGCCACTAGAACCTCCTTGCTGGCAAAGTTCAATTTATAGAACACGAATTGAACCAAGGTTCAATTTAGGCAGCAGTATAACGCCGTGTCTCATTCGAAAGTTCAATTTCATAAGAAAATGTACCAGACTCCGAGATTTGCCCAAAGCGAACAATGACGTGTACACGTTTAGAGATATTCGAGGAAACGGGCGGTAGCAAGCGAAACATCGGCCGTTCGATATATGGCGTTGATCTGGCGATGGGGATGCCCCTCGAGTGGGCGCACGGCGACATCGAACTGACAGCGGCGCAAGATGAGCGCGGGAAGAATGCTCACGCCCAGGCCGTCCTCGACCATAGCCATAATCGCATAGTCATCCCAGGTCGACAGCTTAGAGCGCACCGTCAGGCCCGCGCGGCGAAACAGCGGCGTAATCTCGTCGTCGCTACCGCGTTCCAGCAGAATAAACTGCTCGTTGGCCAAATCGGCAAGGGAAACGACCTCCGCGGTGGCAAGCGAGGAGTCCGCTGGCACCACGGCCATCAGCTCGTCTTGCACCAACGGCCGCGACGCCATACCGGCGCCGCGTGGCTCGCGCGGAATAAAGCCCAGGTCGCAGCGGCCTTCCGCCACCCATTGCTCAATCTCGGAGTAATCACCCATCAACAGCTCGTAATCGACATCCGGATGATCGGCGCGAAAGCGCGCAATCACCGGCGGCAGCACGTGGGTCGCCACACTCGAAAACGTACCGATGCAGATCTTGCCGCGCATGAGCCCACGCATCTCGTCCACGCGTCGCTGTAGGCGGCCAAACTCTTCGCATAACGCCTCGACTGCCGGCATGACCTGCCGCCCGTCGGCAGAAAGCACCACGCCCTCGCGGCTGCGATCAAGCACCTTAAAACCCCAGTCTGCCTCAAGGTCGCCCACCATGCGGCTTACGCCCGACTGCGAATAGCTCAACCGCTCTGCAGCACGCGTAAAGCTGCCGGCACGCACCGTCTCGAGCAGCACTTGCATCTTTTGGATATTGGTCTCCACGGCACGTCCCCACCTTTGCATGAGTTTTTGTCATGTTTGCCATGCATTATATTCGCTTTTCTTCTAAAGCCAGTTCACCCATAGTGAACATGCTCGGATATAGAGGGGATGTCAGCGCATGAACAACGGACTGTTTACGTACTTAGCAGCATTGCTATTGTTTGGCTCCAACGGCATCATTGCCGCTGCCATCGCGCTGCCGAGCTCCGATATCGTGCTACTACGCACGTTTTTGGGCGCACTTTCGCTTGTCACCGTCCTCGCCATCACCCAACGCCATAAGTTGCAGGCGCTATCTCGCCCCCGCGAAGCCGCAGCCCTCCTCCTTTCGGGAGCCGCGCTGGGCGCTAGCTGAATTTTTCTGTTCTGCGCCTACCAGACGATCGGCGTCGGCATATCCTCGCTGCTGTACTACTGCGGCCCTATCATTGTCATGGCGCTCTCCCCGCTCATCTTTGGCGAAAAGCTGACCGGTGGCAAAATCGCCGGGTTTATCGCCGTCGCCTGCGGCGCTTTTCTCATTGCAGCGCAAGGTTTAGGCGGCAACATGCCCATTGCGGGCATCGTCTGCGGCATCGCCTCGGCATTTTGCTATGCGCTGATGGTCATCGCCAGCAAGGGTGCGCCGCACATCGAGGGTCTCGAGAACTCCGCGCTCCAGGTGAGCGCCGCCTTTGTGACCGCGCTGGTCCTCACGCTCGTCACCCAAGGCGCCCCCTCGTTCCTCTCCCCCCAGCATTGCCGCCGGCATCGATTGGCGCGCCGTTGCCATGCTCGGCATTGTCAACACCGGACTCGGTTGTCTGCTCTACTTTAGCGCCGTCGCCAAGCTGCCCGTCCAGACCGTCGCCGTCGTCGGCTACCTTGAGCCGCTTTCGGCGGTCGTGTTCTCGGCCGTCCTTTTGGGCGAAGCCATAACACCGGTCCGCCTGATGGGCGCTACACTCATCATCTGCGGCGCGCTCTTTTGCGAACTCGCTGGCAAACGTGCAGACGCCAAGGCTGGCATAGCCCAGACAGCACGCGCTTAAAAGCCCTGCTTTGAAATGCTACCTGCATACATAAATAATCCCCAGCTGGGGATTATTGTCTAAAATAACCTGATGTGCCAAACTGCTCTTGTATGTATAAAGACGGCATAAAGGTTATCTGTCCTAGACAGATAACCGGATGTCTAAGGGAGTCCACGTGGCACACAACAAACTGGAGGCAAGCCCCCAAGACCAGCGTGGTCAAGGCGGGCATGGAGCCATTCCCCTCTCCGCTGGCATGCTGCTCGTTACGCTCGGCGTCGTCTATGGTGACATCGGCACGAGCCCCATGTATACCATGAAATCAATTGTCGCCAACAACGGCGGCATCGGTACCGTCAGCGAGGACATGATCCTGGGCGCGCTTTCGCTCGTCATCTGGACCATGACACTCGTGACCACGGTCAAGTACGTGCTTATCGCCATGAAGGCCGATAACCATAACGAAGGCGGCATCTTCGCCCTGTTCAGCCTGGTGCGCAAGGTGGCACCATGGCTGATTCTGCCCGCTATGATCGGCGGTGCGGCACTGCTTGCCGACGGCATCCTCACCCCCGCCGTCACGGTTACCACGGCCATCGAGGGTCTGCGCACCATAGAATGGGGCCATGCGCTGCTGGGCGACGGCCAGACCAACGTCATCATCATTACCATCATCATTATCTGCGGTCTGTTTGCCATGCAGCGCGCCGGCACCTCGTCAATCGGCAAGCTCTTCGGTCCGCTCATGACGCTATGGTTCCTGTTCCTGGCGGGCGCCGGCTTGTTCAACATGCTCGGCAACCTGTCCATCCTACGCGCACTCAACCCCATCCGCGGCGTCATGTTCCTGTTCTCGCCCATCAACCACTCGGGCATCATGGTGCTCGGCTTTGTCTTTCTGTCGACGACCGGCGCCGAGGCGCTCTATTCGGACATGGGTCACGTGGGCAAGGCTAACATTTACGCATCCTGGCCGTTCGTAAAGGCAGCGCTCATCCTTAACTATCTGGGTCAGGGCGCTTGGCTGCTCGCCAATAACTCCAACCCCCAGATGCTCGCGATGGATATCGTCAACCCGTTCTACATGATGCTTCCCGAGCCCCTGCGCCCCTTTGCCATCGTGCTTTCGGCCGTAGCGGCCATCATCGCCTCGCAGGCGCTCATCACCGGCTCGTTCTCGCTGGTATCCGAGGCAACCCGTCTCAATCTCATGCCGCACCTGCGCATCCACTACCCCAGCGACACCAAGGGCCAGCTCTATATTCCGCTCGTCAACAACATCATGTGGGTCGGCTGTATCTTCATTGTGCTGCTGTTCCAAAACTCCGAGCGCATGGAGAGCGCCTACGGCCTCGCCATTACCGTAACCATGCTCATGACCACGACGCTTTTGACGAGCTACATCGCCGGCATCCTCAAGCACAAGCTGGGTGCCTGCGTCTTCGCCCTGCTCTTTGGTGCCATTGAGCTGTGCTTCTTCGCTTCGTGCCTCACCATGTTCTTTGACGGCGGCTACGTCATGATCTTCCTGGCCGCACTGCTGTTTGGCCTTATGTACGTGTGGCGTCGCGGCACCGCCATCGAGCGCACGCAAACGATCCTGCTGCCCGTCTCCAAGTACATCGACCAGCTCAATCGTCTGCGCAATGACGAGACCTACCCCGTGCTCGCCGACAATCTGGTGTTCCTCACCAACAGCCCCGATCCGCTCACGCTCGACCGCGACGTGCTCTATTCCATCCTGGACAAGCACCCCAAGCGCGCCAAGGCATATTGGTTCATCAACGTGCACGTTACCGACGAGCCCTATACGCACGAGTATTCCGTCGAGACCTTTGGCACAGACTTCCTGTTCCGCGTACGCTTGGACCTGGGCTTTAAGGTCAATCAGCGCATCAACGCCTACCTGCGTCAGATCGTTGGCGACCTGATGGCATCGGGTGAGTTGCCGCCGCAGCATCACACCTACTCTATCTACGAGACACGCGGCAACGTGGGCGACTTCCGCTTTTGCATGCTGCGCAAGATGCTTGCCCCCGAAACGGACATCAACCGCAACGACCATCGCGTCATGGCCATCAAGTACGCCGTCCGCCGCGCCTGCGGAAGCCCGGCACGTTGGTATGGTCTCGAGAACTCGGCCATCATCATTGAGTACGTACCGCTCTTTGCCCGCATGCGTCCGGCAGTCAAGCTCGTACGCACCCAGGTGCCGCTCGAGATCCTGATCGAAGAGGCCGAGGAAATGGAAGTCGACATCTTCTCGGACGACCTGGTCAACGGCAACGCAGCCGGTAAGGACATGAACGTCGATCCCACCGAGTTGCTCGAGAGCGTCGCCGATACGCCCGAACAGCAACAGCTCGACGGTCTCGAGATCGAACAGCTCAACGACGCCAACTTCTAGCGACGTCACAAATCAACGACAGCGGCCCTGCACCTCACGGAAGATGCAGGGCCGCTTTGCATTGCAGTAAAGCTAGCGGCTACGAACGACGCGGCTCGGGAACCACGAGCCTATCGGGGCTCGCGCCCTCGGCATCCATCAGGCTCACGTAGCGAATCGACGGATCCCCATACATCGCGTAGTAATAATTGCCCGTGCGCGCGCTAAAGCATCCGGTGTAGATAGTCTTCTCGAACTTGCCATCGCCCATCCTGGACGCCCCCTCAATCATCACCACGCCCTCGAGTGAACGGAACATGCGGACGACGTTTTCGGTCTCGCTCTCCTTTTGCGGGTAATTGGCATTGAGGTACGCCGCCTTTACAAAACGGCTCGGCGAATAGCAGTCACCCGGAATACCGCGCATGCCGGCACCCGCGCCATAGGGCTTGAGCTCGGCGCCACGCCATGTCGCCGTCTGCGGAAAATCGCTTGTGGCCGTGATATAGGTGCGCAGGTTTTCCATGTGCCACGGGAAGGTGGGCTGATTGGCAAGGGTGTCGACCGGATCGTCGTATACATGCAGGCCGTCAGCCATCATCTCGACCACGATGCTGCGCTGGCTGTCGCCGATAATCCAATGGAGCAGCGACACGCCCAGCCCCTCTCCTGCAGATTTGGCAACAATCACCGTGTCGCGCAGCGCGGCCTCGACCTCATCGACCGTCGAGAACGTCGCTGCCACCCACAGGGGAAACTCATAGGCCGCGATATTGGTCTTTCCATCAACCGGCCCCTCGGCATACTCGGCATAACCCGGGAAATTGAGGCCCGCCACGGCGAGGCCCGCATCGTTGCCGCAATCGAAGAACATAGGGTAGTTCTTGTAATCGATGCACATACCGATCACCGCGTGTGCCGCTGTCGCGTCGTCGATAAACGAATACGGAATGTGAAACCCGCGCGGCATCACGCGAACCTGTTGGCCGTAGTCAAAGCTCCAGTCGAGGTTGCGGCCCAGATACATGTGACCAGAATTATCGGTAAATCGAATACTCGTACACATAGCGCCTCCTAGCTTTACGTTCCTGCTAAGTTCATTGTCTCCAAACAAAAAGGCGCTAAACACAAAAGCCCGGACATGACAACAATGAACTGCCTCCCATTTCTTGGACATGAGAAATGGGAGGCTTTCTTTATGCGCGT
>CAJMBB010000031.1 GCA_905211615.1 uncultured Collinsella sp.
TTGGAGAGAACGCTCCCGCAAACTGCCTCTTGACAACTTATAGGAGCGTCGGTTTCATGGTTACATCAAACCTGATTAAGCCTTTCTTTAGCACTTCTTTGCAACAGCCGCGGCATAATACTGCCAACGCACGGGACCTAGCAGCACACCCCGTGCGCAACCTTTTGGTGGATATCGAGGAGGCCGCATAAGCATGCATTCTTCCAACGACGCAGCACAGCAGCCATCCCTAAATCATGCAAACCTTTTCTCCTTCCCCCCGACACAGAGAAACGGCCTCCTCGACTCCCCCACCACAAAAACCAAGCGCTCAGCCGATCAGAGCCTCAACTTACGAGCATCCTTCGAAAAGCTCCAAGCATCCCTAGACAAGGCGTTCCCCGAACAGGCAAGAGCAATCTAAGCCCATTGCGCTTTATACTGATGCCATGCGAAACATGGATCACATAGAATTGCACCGCGGAGGACGCGAGGAAGCGTTTCCCGAGACCGCCGAAGACTGGCCCTATATTGCCGAACGCGCAGAATTCGCTCGCTATCCGGGCAATTCCGTCCCCTGGCACTGGCATTCCGAAGTCGAGCTTTTCTACATGGAGCAGGGAGCGATTGACTATCGAACGCGCGCGGCTCATGAACACGTGCGCTTTGAGGAAGGGTCCGCCGGCTTTATCAACGGCGGCGTTTTGCACAGCACGCTGCAATCACCCAATTCGGCACCAGCCATTCAAATGTTGCATATCTTTCAGCCGTCGATGCTCGGCGATCCCGCGGGACGCCTTCAAAAGCGCTATATCAATCCTTTGCTGCAATGTCGAGGCGTCGATGTGCTCAAATGGTCGCCCACCAACCCCGACGATATGCCCTTTATCGATTTGCTGAAGAGTTCCTTTAACCACGACCTTCAACGGCCGCAGAACGAGATGGCGCTTCGGAATAGCTTGTCAGAGCTCTTGATTCAGATTTACGCCAAGGCCGAACCGCTCTTTTCCTCCGACAACGCCTCTTGGATGACCAACCGCGACGTACAGTTCAAGGCAATCCTGGACTATATCCGCGCAAACTATGCAGCCGCTATAGATGTGCCCCAGATGGCATCTGCAGCCGGCGTAAGCGAAAGAGAGTGTTACCGCATTATCGAAGCTTGCGCAGGAACGACCCCGGCGGCATATCTGCGCGCATACCGCGTAAACCGTGCTTGCGAACTTTTGGCACACACCACGCGAACGGTCCAGACAGTCGCGCGCCAATGCGGCTTTGCGACAGCAAGCCATCTTGGCCAGATATTTAAAGAACAAATGGGGTGCACTCCTTCGAGCTATCGAGCAGCGAGGCAGAATCTCGATAGCACCAGGCAGAAATCCCGCTAGCCTTTCTTCTGTCACCGCATCAAACTTGCAGGCAAACAACAGAGAGGAGCAACCATATGAAGCACTTTGACCATATCGTATTTGACGTTGATGGGACATTGGCAGATACAGAAGAAAGCGTTCTATCATCGCTTGTCCAGATTGTCCAAGAAGAGACCGGCAAAACGCTCCCCCGACACGAGCTTGAATTTGCCCTCGGCATACCCGGCAAGGATGCCCTTGAGAAACTTGGAATCTACTCGCAGGCAACGTTGAATCGCTGGTGCCAAGTTGCTGCCAGCTTTAAAAGCACCATCAGCGTGTTTCCAGGCTTGCACGAAGTTATCGCAACACTCTCCGACAACGGCTGCAAACTTGGCATCGTCTCCTCACGTGCGCGCGACGAATACACAGACGAAATTGCACCCCTTGGCTTCGATAAGTTTTTTGAACACATCATCCTTGTCGAAGACACAACCGAGCACAAGCCTTCGCCCGCACCCATGCTCGAATATCTCCGACGTACGGGCGCGAATCCTGGCAACGTCGTCTACGTTGGCGACACCGTCTACGACGAACAATGCGCAACTTCAGCAGGGGTCAGTTTTGCCAGAGCAGCATGGGGATCACACCAAGATATCCCAAACGCCACCTACAACCTCAAAACCCCCAACGACCTGCTAACCCTAACAACCAAATAACCCCCGCGCCCCACCCTTTCAGCCCCAACACCACAAGGGCGATTGAGCAGGACGGTTTGGGCGGGTCCCGTACTTGGTTTCCAAAATCATTCCGCAGCGCGAAGGCTTCTTATTATTTTCAGACCTAACGCCACAAGGGCGACGACCTCGAGTAGGTCAACCTGGGAGGGACGAGGGCTTAGCTCCCCAATCTTTCCGCAGGGGGCAAAAAGCCTCGCCGCACGAAGTGCGCAGCGAGGCTTTTTGCATGCCCGAGGACGATTGGGGAACTAAGCCCTCGTCCCTCCCCGGGATATGTAGCGAGTCGGAGTACCCTTGCTATTACTCTGCTTTGCCCACAGAGTTGAGGTTGGTCATGCGAATCTTAACCAGCTCGGTGATCTCACGCATGCCCTCCTTGGCCGGCTTCTTGGGGTCAAAGCAGGCAGGGTTCTCGGCCATGTAGGCCATGAAGCCCTTGGTGTAGGCCTGACGCAGCTCGGTGGCGTAGTTAACCTTGCAGATGCCGTTCTTCACAGCCTCGGCAACCTGCTCATCGGGCACACCGGAGGTGCCGTGCAGAACCAGCGGCACGTCGACGGCGTCGCGGATGGCCTTAACCACGGACTGCTCGATGTGCGGATCGCTCGTGTACACGCCGTGGCTGGTGCCAACGCCAATAGCGAGGGAGGTGCAGCCGGTGCGCTCGACGAACTCCTTGGCCTCGGCCGGATCGGTGTAGGGGCTCTCGCCCTCAACCGCGGGACCGTCGTCCTCCTTGCCGCCAACCTTGCCGAGCTCGGCCTCGACAGGCACGCCCATGGCGCGGCCAGCGTCGGCAACGGACTTGGTCAGCGCGATGTTGTCCTCGAAGGACTCGTGCGAACCGTCAATCATGACAGAGGTGTAGCCCGTGCGGAAAGCCTGCATGCAGCGGTCATAGCCATCGCCGTGATCGAGGTGCAGAGCGACGGGCACGGAAGCGCGCTCGGCGGCAGCCTTGACCATGCCGTAGAAGTAGTCCAGACCAGCGGTCTTGATGGTGCCCGGGGTGGTCTGCATGATGACGGGGGACTTGGTCTCCTCGGCAGCGGCCAGAACGGCCATAACAAACTCGAGGTTCTCGACGTTGAACGCGCCAACGGCGTAATGACCGGCCTGAGCGTCCTTGAGCATCTTTTCGGTGGTAACAAGTGCCATGAGCGTTTGCTCCTCTCCCTCGCCCGCATCTGGACATCGGGCGTAGTTGTTCACAAGGCGTTTTACCTTGCGTTTTGCTGTGCTCATTGTATGAAATTCAGCGGCTTTACACGCGCGAGATATTGAGCCCATGCAGGTCAATACAGTCGTTTTTGAAAAGTAAACGGAAGGAATTTGAGCCGAGTGAACATGTTCGATATTGAATTTTGGGCGTTCAGCGTCTTTCTTTTATAGAAAAGATAAGTAATCGAAAGGTATTTTCTTACTCAAAAAGAAAATGAACGAAAATAGAGTCAACACAATTCCTGCAAATTTCAGACGATGATGGAGCAGATATGGCCCACGCAACAACCCGAGCTTTCGCCGACGAGCGTCGTTCCGCCATCATGGAAATGCTCGATCATAATGCCTCGGTGCAGGTAGCAGAAATCGCCCAGACCTTTGGCGTGTCCTCCGTCACCGCCCGCGCCGACCTTGACGCGCTCGCCGAAGCAGGCAAGCTGCGCCGCACACATGGTGGTGCCGTATCGCTCCACAAACGCCTGACCGTTTCCACGCAGGATCGCCGCATCAATGTCAACGTCGCCGCCAAGCAGGCCATCGCGCAAAGCGCCATCGAGCTCGTCAATGACGGCGACACGCTGCTCGTCGACTCGGGCACCACGGCGCTCGAGTTCGTCCGGCTCCTCGATCAGCGCGACGGTATCACCGTCATCACGGCCGACATTACCATTGCCGATTACATCGACGAGAGCATGCCCTCAGTCGATGTCGTCATGCTGGGCGGGGCGCTGCGCAAAGGCCATCGTTATTTGTACGGACCGCTCACTATGCAGGCGCTCCAAATGGTCCATGCCGATCTGGCCGTCATGTGCCCCGGCGCCTTTGTCCCCAGCTGCGGCTTTACGACCGACTTTCCCCAGATGGCCGAGACCAAAACGGCTATGATCGCCGCGGCCCATCAAAGCGTCGCCCTCATGGACGCCAGCAAGGTTAACGGACGCGGCATGTACCGCTTTGCCGAGCTTGCCGATGTCGACTCCATCGTGATGGACCGTGACCCCGACCATGCCGTCGCCACCTCGATCGCCGAGGCCACTGACAGCTCACGTCCAGCCCTCGTCATCGCCGGCGCTTAAACAAAAACCACCACAAAGGTCTCCTTTGTGGTGGTTGAGCATCAGAAGTGAATGTGTCGCTACTTGGACAGCTCGTCGGCGAGAACCTCGATCTGAGCGCGCGAGGCGTCGTTGAGCGAGCCCAGCACGGTCACCTTGTTCTGCGCCAGGGTGATGTCCTTCATGCCCTCGAGCTCCTTGGTCATAACCTTGGCAGCGGTGGGCGCCCAGGAGCCGGCCTCAACGAGCGCCACCGTACGGTTCTGATAGGCGTGCTCGGCAAGCGTGTGGATAAAGGTGCTCATGAACGGGAAGATCTCGCCCTGATAGGTGATGGAGGCGAGCACCAGACGGTCATAGCGGAACGCATCCTCAACGGCCTCGGCCATGTCGTCGCGAGCCAAGTCAAAGACGGAGACCTTCTGGCCGCGGGCCTCGAGCGCAGATGCAAGCTCCTCAACGGCGGCCTTCAGATGGCCGTACACGCTCGCATAGGCAATCGTGATGCCCTCGTCCTCGGGCTGATAGCTCGACCAGGTGTTGTAGGTGTCGAGGTAATAGCCCAGATTCTCGGTAAGAACAGGACCATGGAGCGGACAGATGATCTGGATATCCAGATCGGCGGCCTTCTTGAGCACGGTCTGCACGAATTTGCCGAACTTACCGACGATGCCAAAGTAGTAGCGGCGCGCTTCGCAAGCCCAGCCTTCCGGGTCCTCGATGTCGTTGGCGCCGAACTTGCCAAAGCCGTCGGCACTAAAGAGCACCTTGTCGGTGGACTCGTAGGAGAAGATCACCTCGGGCCAGTGCACGTTGGGGGCGCCGATAAACGTTAGGCTGTGACCACCCAGGTCGAGCACGTCGCCCTCTTTGACGACCATCTTACGCTCGGGGTAGTCGGTGCCAAAGTAGTTGACCATCATGCGGAAGGCGCCCATGCTGGCCACTATCTGTGCCTGGGGGTAGCGCTCCATAAAGGCGGCGATGCCAGCAGAGTGATCGGGCTCCATGTGATGGATAACCAGGTAGTCGGGCGTACGTCCATCGAGCGCGGCCTCGAGGTTGCCGAGCCACTCGTCAACAAAACCACCATCGACCGAATCGGCGACGGCGATCTTTTCGCCCAAGATAACGTAGCTGTTGTATGCCATACCGTTCTCGGACACATCGTACTGGCCCTCGAACAGGTCAATGTCGTGATCGTCGACGCCAACGTAGCGGATATCCTTGGTGATCTCCATCAGGCAAAGCCTCCTAGATAGACAAAATAACCCGTCTATCATAGCACTCGGCAGCATTCCAACTGTTATCTGCCGGCATCCTTACCGATTGTTATTGAAATACGATAAATCGCCGTTTACCTGCGCAAACTATGAGCGTGGTATCGCCGTGCTATGTCGAATAATGAGCTGGCCGGGAATACGAATGGCAACGGTTTTGCCCGCCGTACCCGCCTCGGGAACCGCATGCTCGAACACCTCGCGTCCGCGCTGATGTAGATCGAATCGCACGGTCGTAAGCTCGTTGTGTGCCACAAAATCATCGAGCGAATCGTCGACGCCCACCACGCTCACGTCCTCGGGCACGCGCAGGCCGCTATCGCGCAGTGCGGCAATCGCGCCATTTGCCATCTGATCGTTTGCCGCATAGATCGCCGTCATAGTGCGGTCGTGCTCGGCCATATACCTGCCGGCTTCGTAACCGCTGTTGGCAGACCAGTCACCCTCGAGCGGCGCCTGCGGTTGAATGTGCTTACGTTCGAGCGCATCCTGCCAACCGGCTCGACGAAATTGCTCGTCGACCGAGAACGACGGGCCGCCAATATAGCGAATCTGCTCGTGCCCCAGCTCAAACAAGTGATCCATAAGCAAGAGCGAGCAGCCGTAATGGTCGGAATCGACCGTAGTCACGCGCGGATGCGCGTACATGGTAACGATGACCGTTCCAATGCCCGGCAGTGGATCAAACGTCTCAAAATCGGGCGCCATGCGGCTCATGCCGATGATGATGCCGTCCACCGGCAATGCGGCCATACGACGCGTGGCCTCGGCAAGCGAAAACTCCTCAGTCTTGGACATCTCGACCAGCGTGATGGCGCAATTATGCTCGCGAGCAGCGCTGGCGATGCCGTCGATCATTGAGAGGTTGCCAAACTTGGTGACATCGTTGATGCATAGGCCGACCGAATGGTAGCGGCCGTCGCGCAGCGAGCGACCGGCATAACTCGGACGAAAGCCGAGCTCTTGCATAGCAGCCTGCACGCGCTGGCGCGTCTGCTCGTTAACGTTGGGCAAGCCGTTGGCGACGCGCGAAACCGTCTGCTGCGAAACGCCGGCAGCGCGGGCGACGTCAGCCATGGAGACCGGACGCGAACTGGTATCGTTGGACGGGCGCCTTGCCACAGGATCACCTTCACCCTTGCGAGATCTGAATAGCGTGAATGCCGGCCCGGGCAGTAATACATCCCGCGCCGAGGCCCGCTATCGTCGGACGCATGTTAACGTACTCTACTTTTTCTATCTGCATCTCTTCTGCTTTATAAGTCCATACGGCAGTACCGTTCACGGCTGTATTTCTACCGATTACCAGATTCTCAAAAAGTGACAAGCGATGTGTTATGAGTACGTTAACATAGCCCGTAACGTGCGGTATCGTGAACACTTGGTTCATGCCGCTTCAAGTTGTTAACGTACTCATAACGACGCAAAACCCACCCGGGCGCGCCAAGGAAAGGACTCCCATGACCACCCCCGACGAAAAGACGTTCGCCACACTCACCAAGCTGTTTGAGGAGGAGTTTGGCCCCATCGGCGATCGCCAGGTGCTCTATGTACACGCGCCCGGCCGCTCCGAGATCAGCGGCAACCACACCGACCACGAGGGCGGCCACGTCATCGCCGGCTCGCTCGATGTCGCTGTCGACGGCATCGCCGTGGCAACCGATTCCGACAAGGTTCGCGTTGCCGACGAGGGCTATCCCACCTTTGAGATCGCGCTCAACACGCTAGACGTTCAGGAGTCCGAGAAGGGCACGTCCGCGAGCCTCGTCCGCGGCATGGCCCACGAGATTGCAGCCCTTGGCGTTGAGCCCCACGGCTTCGATTTCGCCTTCACCTGCTCCGTCCCCTCGGGCGGCGGCCTATCCAGCTCCGCTGCCGTCGAGGCCGCATACGGCCGCGCCATGGAGACGCTCTGGGGCGCGCCCGCCATTGAGCCCGTCGCGCTTGCGCAGATGAGCCAGCGCACCGAGAACAACTACTACGGCAAGCCCTGCGGTCTGATGGACCAGGCAGCCGTATGTCTGGGCGGCCTCGCCTACATGGACTTTGAGGACCAGGCTCAGCCTAAAACTCAGAAGCTCGAGCTCAACTTTGAGGATCACGGCTATGCGCTCGTGCTCGTTAAGGTTGGCGCCGACCATGTGGCAGCCACCGACGACTACGCCGCCGTTCCGCGCGAGATGCAGGACGTCGCCGCCGAGTTTGGCAAGGCACGCCTGTGCGAGGTAAACGTTGCTGACTTTGACGCCAAGCTCCCCGAGCTGCGCGCCAAGCTGGGCGACCGCGCCTGCCTGCGTGCCGTTCACTACTGGTACGAAAACGGCCTGGTCGACAAGCGCTGGGCTGCCCTGAACGCCGGCGACATCGACCAGTTCCTGGTCCTGACGCGCGAGTCCGGCGCCAGCTCTGCCATGTACCTGCAGAATGTCGTTGCCAAACTGGGCTCCGAGCAGCCTTCGATGTATGCCCTGGCACTGGCCGAGCACGTGCTCGACGGCCGCGGCGCCGTCCGCATCCACGGCGGCGGCTTTGGTGGCACCATCCAGGCCTTCGTGCCGCTCGATCTGGTCGACACCTTTATCACCAAGATGAACGGCTGGCTGGGCGAAGGCTCTGCCCGCCACTACGCAATTACTGACAAGGGGGCTTACGCGGCATGGCTGTAATGACTGATGTGCGCGAGGCCGCACAGGGCCTCATCGAATATGCCATCCACCGATCGATGATCGGACAGGACGACCGCATCTGGGCCTACAACACCATTTTGGAGTGCATCGGCGCTACGGGACCGGCGCTCGATATGGCCTGGGCGCTGCAGAACGAGAAACTATCGCTCTTGCACCCCGATACACTCCCCGACTTTGATCTTGAAGGCACGCTTGCCGCGCTTTCCGAGGCCGCCGTTGTCAACGGTGCCGCCGAGGACACGGCATCGGGCCGCGACCGCATCGCCATGCGCATCATGGGCGCGCTCATGCCGAGGCCTTCGGTTGTAAACGAGGAATTCAACGGCCGCATGGGCGTCAACGAGCCCCGCGCTGCGACCGACTGGTTCTACGGCCTGTGCTGTGACGCCGGTTACGTGCGCCGCGCCGCCATCGCGCGCAACATCAAATGGAGCACTTCCACCAACTGGGGCGACCTGGAGATCACCATCAACCTGTCCAAGCCTGAGAAGGACCCGCGCGATATTGCCGCGGCCGGTGCCGCCAAAAACACGAGCGAGAAGTATCCCGCCTGTCAGCTGTGCATCGAGAACGAGGGCTATCCCGGACGCTCCGCCGCAGCCGACGGTGGCGCTCACCCCGCCCGCCAGAATCTGCGCGTTATCCCCATTAAGCTCGACGGCGAGCGCTGGGGCTTCCAATACAGCCCGTACGCGTACTTTAACGAGCACTGCATTGCCATGAGCTCCGAGCATCGTCCGATGCACGTCGACCGCAAGGGGCTGACCTGCCTGCTCGATTTTGTGGACCTGTTCCCGCACTACTTTATTGGCTCCAACGCCGACCTGCCCATCGTGGGCGGCTCGATTCTGTCGCACGACCACTTCCAGGGCGGCGCGCACGAGTTCCCCATGATGCACGCCGCCGAGGTCTCGCAGTTTAGCATGCCCGGCTTTGACCAGGTCAGCGGTACCGTGTTGCAGTGGCCGCTTTCGGTGCTGCGACTGCGCTCGCACGACCGCGCCCAGCTGCTCGACGCCACCGAGAAGATTATCCTCGCCTGGCGCGAGTGGACCGATGAGTCGGTGGGCGTCATCGCGCACACAGCCGACGGCGTGGCCCACAACACCGTGACACCCGTCATTCGCCGCGTGGACTCCCGCGGCAACGCCGGCGGCGAGATTTACGAGGCCTACCTGGCGCTTCGCTGCAATATCACGACCGACGAGCACCCGCTAGGCGTTTTCCACCCACATGCCGAGTACCACCACATTAAGAAGGAGAACATCGGCCTGATCGAAGTCATGGGCCTTGCCATTCTGCCGCCGCGCCTGGTTCCCGAGCTTGGCGCTGTCCGTGAGCATCTGCTGGCAGCCAAGGTCGATGCCAGCTACGACCTTGCCGGTGCGCTCGAGGGCGATGATCTTTGCCGCAGCCACGCCGCATGGGCTAAGGACGTCTTTGCCCGCCGCGCCGACGAGCTTACGGCGGATAACGCCATCGATATCCTGCACGAGGAGGTCGGCGTGGTGTTTGGCCACGTACTCGACAACGCCGGCGTCTTTAAGTGGGACGAGGCAGGACGCGCCGCCCAACAGCGCTTTATCGACTCGCTATAGAGCGCAGGACCGGGCGTTCAACCGCAGCCCGCACGACATAACCGCCCACACGACAACGGCGCCCGCTGGCAACATCGCCGGCGGGCGCCGTTTTCTGATGCAAGGGTAGCTAATTTGCACCAAAACAAGGAGTGTTCCAAACTGCCGGCAGAGAAGGAGCGCCCCAGGTGCCGACCTAAACCCCACATTATTCGATGGAAAAACGTGGTTACCTCCCACATTATTCGATGGAAAAACGTGGTTTACTCCCACATTTTTCGATGGAAAGACCAAGACGGTCTTATACTAACCATGATCGTTAGGGGGCAGTATGCAGCGACAGCTAATGGACGAACTCATCGCTTGGAAATCTAGGGCAAACCGCAAGCCCCTCCTGCTTAAGGGGGCCCGCCAGACGGGAAAAACCTGGCTTCTCAACGAATTCGCAGGCCAGCAGTATCAAAACGTCATCCGTTTTGACTTTATGCTCGAACCGGGCGCACGTTCGCTGTTCGACGGAAGCCTTGACCCCAAACGCATCATCTCCCAGATAGAGCTCCTGCGCGGCCAGACCATAACGCCGACAGACACGCTCATCATCTTCGACGAAATCCAAGAGGCACCGCGTGGCATCACCTCGCTCAAATACTTCAACGAGCTGGCGCCGGAATACCATATCATGGCAGCCAGCTCCTATATGGGGCTCGCGCTCCGACGCGAAAACGAGTCGTTCCCCGTCGGCAAGATCGACCAGCTTACCATGCGCCCCATGGGGTTTGTCGAGTTCGTTCGTGCCGTCGATGGCGATCCGCTCGCAGATGCCATCCTTGCCGCAGACATGGACCTGCTGGCGAATGTTTCCGAAAAGCTCGAGCGCCTGCTCAAGGAATACCTCGTTGTCGGTGGCATGCCAGAAGTTGTCTCCGCTTTCGCCGCCTCCCACGATTTCATCGAGGCCCGCAGGCTTCAGCAGCAAATCATCGAAGCTTATGAATCCGATTTTGGCAAGCATGCGCCAGCCCGCATCGTCGAGCGCATGAGGCTGGTTTGGAAATCCCTTCCCGGCCAGCTCGCAAAGGAAAACAAGAAGTTCGTCTACGGCGCGCTTCGTCCCGGGGCGCGCGCACGCGATTTTGAGGAAAGCCTCCAGTGGCTCATGGACTATGGAATCGTTCATAAGGTACCACGTGTTTCCGCCCTAAGAGCACCGCTCACAAGCTACGAGGATCTCTCGGGCTTCAAGCTGTTCTGCATCGACACCGGCATCCTCGGAGCACTCTCCGGCCTCACGCCAGCCATTGTTCTGAACGGGCCCGCTGTTTTTACGGAGTTCAAAGGCTCGCTGACCGAGCAATACGTCGCACAGGAGCTTTTGCTCCAAGGCAAAACTCCCGCGTATTGGTCATCCTCCTCCGGCAATGCAGAGACCGACTTTGCCGTCGACCATGCGGGGACCGTGCTTCCGCTCGAGGTCAAGGCGGCAGAGAATCTCAAAGCAAAGAGCCTGAGGATTGCCTGCGAGAAGTTCAAGCTCGAGCGCTGCGTGAGAACATCGTTAGCGGCATATAGAGACGAAGGCACGCTCGTCAATATTCCGCTCTGGGAGATTGGGCAAATCGACAAGCTGGCATAGGCGCTGTGGAGGGGGTGCCCCGTAAGGAGTGTCCCAAACTGCCGGCAAAAAAGGAACGTCTCTATCTGCCGCATTCCCGAAGCAAGGCAACGCCGATGTTTTGGCAACGGCAGCGAGCGGGCCGCATTTGAGACAAGGTGACGTGAAACGAAAGGGCGCTGACCTTCTGGTCGCGCCCTTGAAGTTGAACGTCAGATTGTCCAAATGCGGCCCGCGCAGCGTCGAGCCGTTACGCGGGTTGGTAAACCCGCGTAACTACCTACTCCCGAGCTCCGTACTGCTCGTAGTAGGCGTCGATGGCGGTCTTGAGCTCGTCATCGATGACAACTTTGCCGTCGATCTCGTGGTTGTAGAGGGTCTCGACGACCTCGGCCATGGAGACGATGCTCGCGACGGGGAAACCGTACTTGGCCTCGATCTCCTTCTGCGCGGTGGTCACGCCACCCTTGCCGACTTCCATGCGGTTGAGGGACACGATGAGGCCCTTGATTTCGACGTCGGCAGCAGCCTTAACCTTGGGATAGGTCTCGTCGATGGACTTGCCGCTGGTGGTGACGTCCTCGACCATGACCACGCGGTCGCCGTCCTGGGGCTCATAACCCAGCAGGTTGCCCTTATCGGCACCGTGGTCCTTGGCCTCCTTGCGGTCGCAGCAGTACTTGACCTCCTTGCCGTACAGCTCGTGGTAGGCAATCGCGGTCACGACGGCCAGGGGAATGCCCTTGTAGGCCGGCCCAAACAGCACGTCAAAGTCGTCGCCAAAGTTATCGTGGATGGCCTGGGCGTAATACTCGCCCAGCTTCTTGAGCTGGTAGCCCGTCACGTAAGCACCGGCGTTCATAAAGAACGGGGACTGACGGCCGCTCTTGAGCGTAAAGCTGCCGAACTTAAGGACGTCGGACTCGACCATGAACTTGATGAACTCTTGCTTGTAAGCCTCCATGCGGGCTCCTCTCGTAATCGCGTACGTGCCTTCCAGTTTAGCGCAGGCGAAGCGTCGATGCGGGCGCGCTTTGGGGCCACGGCATTCTGTAAAGGCTTTGTCAGGGGAAATGGTTTTCCGAACAATGGGGTTGACATGTCAAACCCCCTCATCAAGAATACGGGCGGATTAAAAAGGGGTACGAGATACCCAAAGCGCGCTGCGCTCGGCCTTTAGGAGGTGTGCCATGGAAGGCAGTCCTAGTCGAAAAACCTGCATGTCGCCCTCGGCACGCCGCGAGGACTCCGCACACGCATAAACGCCACCGGCAGATCGCCAAAACCACCACAAAGGCGCGCTGCACCCTTTGTGGGCTCAAGAGCTTGACGTGAGCGACATCTAGGTTTTTTGAAGCAAATACGACACGTACGCTAACTCCCCTCAACAAGGAGGACCCTATGCTGATGCTCAAAACCGTCACGGTACTCGAAGCCATCTCCAAGCGCCGCCGCACGGCGCGCCCTGCCGCTCATACCGGCCTGTCCAAGAACACCATATTCGCCGCCACCCATAGTGCCGAGGACGCCCTCGTACTGCTTGACGCCACGGCAAACGGCCTCACCGTCGAGCAGGCAACCGAGCGCCTGAACGCCGTCGGCCCCAACACCATCGAGGCAACGACCAAAACGCTCGCCCGCCGCATCGCCGACGCGTTCATCGATCCCTTCGCCGGCATCCTCGCCGCGCTCGCGCTGGTCTCGCTCTACATCGACGTGCTCGCCGTGCCCGAGCCGCAGCGCGACCCCTCCACGGTCATCGTCATCGGCATCATGCTGCTGGTATCGGGCGGCATGAAGTTTATCCAGGAAGCCCGTAGCGGCAATGCGGCAGAGGCCCTCAAGGACCTGGTCTCCAACACTTGCACCGCCCTGCGCGACGGCAAGCGCATCGAGATCCCCTTCGACGAGCTCGTCCCCGGCGATGTAATCCGCCTTTCTGCCGGCGATATGGTGCCGGCAGATGCCCGCATCATCACCGCGCGCGACCTGTTTGTGATCGAGTCCGCACTCACCGGCGAGAGCGAGGCCGTCGAGAAGACCACCGCCGCCACCGTCGTCGAGGGCGCCGACGGCTCCGCACTGCCACTCTCTGCCTGCAAGAACATCGTCTTTACCGGCACCTCCGTGCAAAACGGCGCCGCCATGGCGCTTGTCGTTGCCACTGGCTCGGACACCTACCTGGGCGGCATCGCCAAGATGCTCAACGGGCGCGGCGAAAAGAGCGCGTTTGACCGCGGCGTCTCGAGCGTCTCCATGTTGTTCGTACGCCTCATGCTCGTTATGGCGCCGGCCGTCTTTGCCATCAACGCCACCACCAAGGGCAACGTCATCGACGCGCTGCTGTTCGCTACGAGCGTGGCCGTGGGCATCACGCCGCAGATGCTTCCCGTTATCGTGACCACGAGCCTATCGCAGGGCGCCAAAGACCTCGCCCGTCGCCAGGTTATCGTCAAGGAGCTGCCGGCGATTCAAAACCTTGGCGCGATGGACGTCCTGTGCTGCGACAAGACCGGCACCCTCACCGAAGACCGCATCGTGCTCGAGCGCTACCTCAACACCGACGGCAACGAGGACGCACGCGTGCTGCGCCATGCATTTTTGAATAGCTTCTTCCAAACCGGCCTCAAAAACCTTATCGACCTGGCCGTAATCGACCGTGCCGATGCGACGCCCTCGACCGTCGTGCCCGACTCTATGCTGGGCCAGAGTCTGCGCGACCGCTATACCAAGGTCGACGAGGTTCCCTTCGATTTCTCGCGCCGTCGCCTGAGCGTAGTTGTCGCCGACGCCCAAGGCAAAACCCAGATGGTTACCAAGGGCGCTGCCGAGGAAATGCTCGAGATCTGCTCCTTTGTCGAAGTCGATGGTGTCGCCCAGCCTCTCGCCAAAGATAAGCTCGCCCAGATTCGCAAGCAGGTCGCCGGACTCAACGCCGAGGGCCTACGCGTAATTGCCGTGGCGCAGAAAACCAATCCGCGCTGCGTGGGCGAGTTTGGCATCGCCGACGAATGCGACATGGTGCTGATGGGCTTTTTGGCTTTCCTCGATCCGCCTAAAGCAAGTGCCGCGGGCGCCGTCGCCACCCTCGAGGCCAAGGGCGTGGCAGTCAAGGTCCTGACCGGCGACAACGACCGCGTGGCCGCCACCGTCTGCGAGCAGATCGGCATCGACGCGAGCAACGTCTTGCTGGGCTCCGAGATCGATGCGCTCGATGACGCCGAACTTGCCGAGCGCGCCGAGAAAACCAACCTCTTCGCCAAGCTCTCGCCGCTGCAGAAGGCGCGCCTGGTACGTGTCATGCGCGAGATGCTCGGCCACACCGTGGGCTTTATGGGCGACGGCATCAACGACGCCGCCGCCATGCGTGCGAGCGATTGCGGCATCTCGGTCGATTCGGCCGTCGACATTGCCAAGGAATCCGCCGATATCATCCTGCTTCAGAAGGACCTGGGCGTGCTCGAGCGCGGCATCATCGAAGGCCGCCGCACTTACGGCAACCTGCTCAAGTACCTCAAGACCACGGTGAGCTCCAACTTTGGCAATGTGCTATCCGTGACCGTCGCGAGCCTGTTCTTGCCGTTTTTGCCCATGAGCGCCCTGCAGTTGGTACTGCTGTCGCTCGTCTACGAGATCGTGTGCATCGCGCTGCCGTGGGACACCGTCGATGACGCCTGGACTGCCCGCCCGCGTGCCTGGGACGCCGCGTCCATCAAGGGCTTTATGCTCGAGCTGGGCCCCGTGAGCTCGCTGTTTGACATCGTGACCTTCGCCGCGCTCTTCTTTGTCGTGTGCCCCGCCGCCGTGGACTCAAGCTGGCCCGAGCTTGCCGCCGCGGGCGACGTCGCGGGTATGGCGACCTTTGCTGCGCTCTTCCAGAGCGGCTGGTTTGTCGAGTCCATGTGGTCGCAGACACTCGTGGTCCACATGCTGCGCTCCCCGCATCTGCCGAGCCCGCGCGACCACGCCGCGCCCGCACTGTGCGTTCTTACCGTGCTGGGCCTGGCGCTCGTCACATGGCTGCCGGCAAGCCCCATCGCCGATGCTCTCGGCCTCATGGCACTGCCCGCGAGCTTTTTCGCGCTGCTCGTCGGCATCGTCACCGCCTACATCGCGCTCACTCAGCTGGCAAAGCGCCGCTACATTGCACGCCACGGCGAGCTGCTGTAGCAAGCAGACGGAAAACACCCTGCCAGCTACCGCTACCACAGCTGCCGACGCCGCTGCCGTTACCTCTGCCGCCGCCGCAGTCTATCCCCCCAGCAGTTGCGGTGGAATAGTTCCTGTTTAAAGCCCCGTGACTTTAATTTAGGGACTATTCCACCGCAACTTATTGGGAAATTAGCTAGTCCTTGGGCGTCCAGGGCCAGAAGAAGTTGATAAGGGCCACACGCGAGGCGGTATCGGTCTTCTTGTTGATTGAGGAAATGTGGCGATAGAGCGTGGAGCGCGAAAGGA
>CAJMBB010000032.1 GCA_905211615.1 uncultured Collinsella sp.
AAACTTCCGATTCGCGCGTGGGCACGCCCTTGCTGCCCGCAGCGCCCGTGCCCGACCCCGCATGTTCCACGCGCGCGTACACGAGCACGCCGTCGGTCACATCGGCATCGTCGCCTGCGTCCTTTCGCACGGCGCACTGGGCGCACCCCTCGCCGATGTATGCGTCGACCACGTTCGCCTCGACAGGCAGCCCGCCGGGGGTAACGATCGACACGCGGCCGACGGGCTTTCGTGACAAGAGCATCTCGCAGGCCGCCTTCGCCGCGAGTGCGGTGCAGCTCCCCTTGGTGCGGGTCGTCCCGGTATATATGTAGTGCTCGAAGGCCACGTTAGCTGCTCGCCTTTCGATACCCCGTGGCAAACGAAGGGTCGTAAAGCTTGCTGCGCTCGTACGACTCCGCTTGCGCGCCATCGTGCGCAAGCCCGCCGCGAGCTCCGAGCACGCGGCCCACCACCACGAGCGCCGTGCGGTCGATGCCCTCTCGCGCGCCCGCATCGGCGAGCGTGCCCACTGTGCAGCGCACCACGCGCTCCTCAGGCCAGGTCGCCTTGTACACGAGCGCCGCCGGCTCGTCGGAGCTGCGGCCCGCGGCCAAAAGCTCGGCGGAAAGCTCGGCGAGCATACCCGAGCTCAGGAAGATGACCATAGTCGAGCCGCTTTCCGCCATGGTGCGCATGCCCTCGCCCGCGGGCATAGGGGTGCGCCCGGAAAGCCGCGTGATCACGACCGACTGGCTGATTCCCGGCAGCGTGTATTCCTGGCGAAGCGCCGCCGCGGCACCGCAAAAGCTCGACACGCCGGGCACCACCTCGTAGTCCACGCCGCGCGCGTCGAGCGCGTCCATCTGCTCCTGGATGGCGCCGTACAGGCACGGGTCGCCCGTGTGCAGGCGCACCACTTCCTCGCCCCGTGCATCCGCCGCGCACATCACGTCGAGCACTTCCTCCAAGGTCATGTGCGCGCTGTCGTAGACGACGCAGGATTCCTTACACTCGGCGAGCAGCTCGGGGTTCACAAGGCTTCCCGCCCAAACGACCACGTCGGCCGCACGCAGAAGGCGCGCCCCGCAGCGTGATAAGGTCGGCGGCGCCCGAGCCTGCACCAACGATATGAATCATCCGAGCCTTCCCTTCCCGTTTCTCATCGCAACCGTTTACGCCGCCATTCGCGCAGCGGGCAAAACACGGCGCCTGCGGCGGCAATCGGCGCAAATACGCAGGCAGGAGGCGCAATGCCGCCCGCCCTGGCTTTGACACGTTCACAAGTGCCCACTATCATAGTAAAAGTTTCGGCAACGAGCATATGACAATCGGATAAAAGGAAATGACCGGCGCGGCGCCCGCACAGCCCGCGCTGGCTTGCGGAGGGAACCAGGTGGGAATCCTGGGCAAGGGACATTACTGTATAGGACGCGCGGGCGAACCGCCTCGCGCCCCAAGCCAGACTGCTTCGCCTTTTCCTCACGGCATCGCCGTGGCGTTAGCTCCTTGTGAACCCCGAGGGGTGCGCTTTTCTTTCGCTTGTGCCGACAAGCAACTGTCGCCGGGGGACCGGCAAACCGAGGAAAGGAAAAACCATGTCCGACCAGATGTCACGCCGCGGCTTCATGGGCGCCGCAGCAACCGGAGCCGTCGCGCTCGCCGGAGTCGCGCTCGCGGGCTGCTCCAACACCTCCGCGAGTTCCGAGAAATCGAGTGAAAAGGAGAAGGCCGTGAAGCCGGTCATCCTCGTCACGAGCTTCGGCACGAGCTACAACGACTCGCGCCACATCACCATCGGCGCCATCGAAGACGCTATCCGCGAGAAGTACTGGCAGGACTACGACATCCGCCGCGCCTTCACCGCGCAGATCATCATCGACAAACTGAAGAAGCGCGACGGCATCACGATCGACAACATGACCGAGGCGCTCGACCGCTGCGTGGAAGACGGCGTGAAGGAAATCGTCGTGCAGCCGACGCATCTCATGGGTGGCCTGGAATATACCGACGTGAAAGACGAGCTCGACAAGTACGCCGACAAGTTCGACAAAATCTCGCTCGGCGACCCGCTGCTCACCTCCGACGACGACTACAAGAAGGTGGCCGCAGCCATTAATGAGAACATGGCGTCCTTCGACGACGGCAAGACGGCGCTGTGCCTCATGGGCCACGGCACCGAAGCCGATTCCAACGCCGACTATGCCAAGATGCAGGAAGTGTTCAAGAACGAGGGCTTGACGCAGTTCTTCGTCGGCACCGTCGAGGCTGAACCGACCTGCGAGGATGTTATCGCCGCCGCGAGCGCCGCAGGGTACAAGAAGGCCGTGCTCGCGCCGTTCATGGTGGTCGCGGGCGACCACGCGAACAACGACATGGCAGACGAGACCGACCCCGACAGCTGGGCTGCGAAGTTCGTGGCCGCCGGCTTCGAAGTGACGTGCCTGCTCCAGGGTCTGGGACAGAACGTCGCGGTCGACGACATCTACGTCTCGCACGTGGACGACGCCATCGCCAAGCTGTAAACTCGCCGCGCACGGGGGCGCCGGTCGCGTCCCCGTGCAACGGGCATGTGCCTTCCCCGACCGACGGCGCATGCCCGTTGCATTCGCATCCCGCCCGCCCACCGCACGGCGCGGGCGGTCGAAGCGATTGAAAGGAACCCCTCCATGTTGAAGAAAACCCTCGCCTTCGCCCTGTCGGCGGCGCTTTTCGCGTTCTCGCTCGCCGGCTGCGGCGGAAATTCAATCGACAGCGCAAAGGCAAGCGATGCCGATACCCAGGAAAAGACCGAACAGGCGGCCGATGCGCCCGAGGGCGCAAGCGCTGCCCCCATCACCGCCGACAAGGTGGCCGACGGCACCTATCCGATCACCGTAGATTCCAGCTCGAACATGTTCAGGATTGTGGACGCCCAGCTCATCGTGGAAAACGGCTCCATGCACTGCGTGATGACACTTTCCGGCACGGGCTACGGCAAGCTCTTCATGGGCACGGGCGACGAGGCTGCCGCCGCGAGCGAGGCCGACTTCATCCCCTATGTGGAAAACGCGGAAGGCAAGTACACCTACGACGTGCCCGTTGATGCGCTCGACGAGGACACCGCCTGCGCCGCGTGGAGCATTAGAAGGGAGCGGTGGTACGACCGCACGCTCGTATTCGAATCCGCCGGCGTCGATCTGCGCGCCGACGCACTGAAGTAACGCCATGCGGTCGATTCTTCCCAAGGGGGAAAACAGGAAGCGCCGCAGCATCGCGGCGCGCGCGATCGCCTGCGTTCTCGTCGCCCTGCTCGCGCTTCACTTCGCGGGGTGCAGTGCGAGCCCGAACGCGACCGGTGCCACGGCGGGCTCTCAGGAATACACTGTGAGCGTCTCGCTTTCCGGCGGGTCAGGGCGCGCAAGCATCACCTCACCCACCACAATTGTGAAGGATGGCGACACCTACACCGCGACCATCACCTGGTCGAGTTCAAACTACGACAAGATGACCGTCGACGGCGTGGACTACGCGCCCGTAAACGACGGCGGCAACTCTACGTTCGAGATACCCGTCACGCTCGACGAGGACATCGCCGTGTCGGCCGAGACCGTCGCCATGTCGACGCCGCACACCATCGACTACACGCTCCACTTCGACTCATCCACCATGAAGGAGAAATCGGGCGACGATGCAAGCGGCGGCTCCCCTGCGGGAACGGCTTCAAGCGCCGCGGCCGACTTCCACAACGCCGATTTGGGCTGCGGCTGGGAGCCGACGGGGACGCTTCAGCTTGAATACGCCGAGCACTTCACTGTCGACGAGTTCGAAGGCGGCCTGCGGCTTATCTGCGTTTCGAACGGGGAGCGCTTCCTCGTGGTGCCGCAAGATGCAAAGGTACCTGATGGGTTGAGCTCCGACATCGCGGTCATAAGGCGTCCCGCCGACAAGGTGTATCTCGTGTCGTCGGCGACGATGTGCCTGGTCGACGCGCTCGATGCGAACGACAATATCTTAATGTCGGGCACGAAGGCCGACGATTGCTCGGTCGCGGGCTTCAAAAGCGCGCTCGAAAGTGGGGCGATCGCCTACGGCGGCAAGTACAGCGCGCCCGACTACGAGCGAATATCGGCCTCGGGCTGCACGCTCGCCATCGAGAACACCATGATCAACCACACGCCCGATGTGAAAGAAAAGCTGCAGAAGCTCGGGCTCGTCGTGCTCACCGAACAGTCGTCGAGCGAGCCCGAAGCACTCGGGCGCGTCGAGTGGATTAAGCTTTTCGGCGTACTGTTCGACAAGGAAGACGAGGCCGCGCACCTGTTCAACGAGCAGAAGGCACGCGTCGAGCAAACGTCGGGGCTCGCGTCGTCAGGTAAAACCGTGGCGTATTTCTACATTAACTCGAACGGGGCCGCCGTCACGAGGCGGGCGGGCGACTACGTGGCGCAGATGATCGAGCTTGCAGGCGGCAGCTACGCGCTCGATGACGCGCAGACGGCGTCGACGTCAGGTTCGTCAGTAACGCTCGAAATGGAGCGCTTCTACGCGACGGCGAAGGATGCCGACATCATCATCTACAACGGCACCATCGACGAATCGGTTGCCACCTTGAACGATTTCGTAGGCAAAAACGCGCTATTGTCGCAGTTCAAAGCCGTGAAGAACGGCAACGTCTGGGTCACAAGCGCCGACATGTACCAGCAGATGACCTCTACCGCCGACATTATCGATGAGCTGCACGGGGCGTTCACCGGCGATGACGCGAGCGACTTCCATTATCTGAGGAAGCTCGGCTAGCACCATGAGAAGCCGACTTTCCATGGCATACGACGAATCGGGGCGCGCCGCGCGGTGTCGCGTCGTGACGGCGCTGCTCGCTGTTGCCCTCATCGTGCTCGTCGGGACCAACCTGTGCATCGGGAGCGTGCTCGTACCCGCAGACCACATCCCCGGCATCCTTTCGGGCGGCGCGGCCAATTCCATGGAAAGCCAGGTCATCTGGGAGATTCGCCTGCCGCGCGTGCTTTCAGCCGTGCTTCTCGGCGGGGCACTTTCGCTCTCCGGGTTCCTGCTGCAGACGTTTTTCAACAACCCCATCGCCGACCCGTTCATCTTGGGCGTCTCCTCGGGCGCAAAGTTCGTCGTCGCGCTTACGATGATCGTACTTCTGGGCGCGAACCAGGCCATGTCCTCGCCGGCCATGGTGGCCGCAGCGTTTCTGGGCTCGCTTATCACCATCGGCTTCGTGCTCCTCATCGCACGGCGCATAAGTTCCATGGCCATGCTCATCGTGGCGGGCGTCATGGTGGGATACATCTGCTCGGCGGCGACGAACTTCCTCATCGCCTTCGCCGACGACCAGTCCATCGTGAACCTGCACAACTGGTCTTTGGGTAGCTTCTCGGGTTCGAGCTGGGACGACGTCGCGGTCATTGCGGTCGTGGTGATCACCGTGAGCGCATGCGTATTCGCGATATCGAAGCCCCTTTCCGCCTTCCAGCTGGGAGAAGCCTACGCGAAAAGCGTCGGCGTGAACGTCGCACGCTTCCGCGTGGTGCTCGTCCTTCTAGCGAGCATGCTCTCCGCCTGCGTGACCGCGTTCGCTGGTCCGGTGTCGTTCGTAGGCATCGCGGTTCCGCATCTCGTGAAGTCGGCGCTGAAGTCGTCGAAGCCCATCCGCGTGATTCCTGCGTGCTTCTTGGGAGGCGCCATCTTCTGCGCGGGCTGCGATTTGATCGCGCGCACGCTGTTCTCTCCCGTCGAGCTTTCCATCAGCGCCGTCACCGCCATCTTCGGCGCGCCGGTGGTTATCGCACTCATGTTGAAGAAGCGGGTGAGGTAGATGGGGGAATTCGTGCTGCGGCCCAAAACGCTCGAAGGGGACATTCCATGCTTAGACAGTCCTGAGCTCGCACGAAAGCGCCAGAAGGCACTTTCGGCTCGTGCGGAACTGCGCGCGGAACATCTCCTCCGAGCGGAGCCGAACCTCGAAACCCCGGTCGAAACGCAGGCTGACGGAGCGCCGCTTTTCCGCATAAGCGACCTGTCGGCGGGCTACGACAAGAAGGTCGTAGTCGAAGGCGTCGATCTGGAGGTTCGCGCGGGCGACGTCGTGGCGCTCATCGGGCCGAACGGCTCGGGCAAGTCGACCATCTTGAAAACCATCACACGCCATCTTGCACCGCTTGCCGGCGCGGTCGAGCTCGACGGGCGGGAGATTTCCCGATGGAAGACGGCGGAGTTCGCAAGGAACCTTGCCGTTATGCTGACAGATCGCCCCCGGACCGAGCTCCTCACCTGCCGCGATATCGTAGAGGCGGGAAGGCATCCCTACACCGGGCGAATGGGCACACTCTCGCCCGACGACCATAGTCGGGTCGATGAGGCCATGAAAACCGCACATGTGGAAGAGCTCGCCGAGCGCGACTTCATGCAGATAAGCGACGGGCAACGCCAACGCGTCATGCTCGCACGCGCCATCGCGCAGGATCCGCGTGTGCTCGTGCTCGACGAGCCCACGTCGTATCTCGATATCCGCTACCAGATCGACCTGCTGCGAATACTTCGCCACCTTGCGAAATCGCGGAATGTGGCTGTCATCATGTCCATCCACGAACTCGAGCTCGCGCAGAAAAGCGCCGACAAGGTGATTTGCGTGAAGGACGGCCGGGTCTTCCGCGCCGGCGCACCCGAGGACATATTCACGCGCGAGACGATTGGCGAGCTCTACGGCCTTCAACATGGCACCTACAACGAGCGCTTCGGCAGCGTGGAAATTGGGCGCCCGCACGGCGATGCGCACACGTTCGTCATCGCCGGCGCAGGTACGGGGTCGGCTGTGTTTCGCCAGCTCATCCGGCAGGGCAAGGCGTTCTACGCGGGCGTTCTGCACGAAGGGGACATCGACTGCGAGCTCGCGCGCGACCTGGCGACGGAATGCGTGGCCGAGCGCGCCTTCGAGCCGATCGGGGATAAAACCATAGCCCGCGCCAAAGAGCTCCTCGTCCACTGCGCGCTCCTTATCGTGTGCCCCGCCGCCTTCGGCACCATAAACGCCCGCAACGCAGAGCTCGTCGAGTTCGCACGCTCGCATGGTATCGAGGTCATGCGAGCGTGCGAAGGCGCATCGGAGGATTCCCAATTGGATACGCCTAGGCGCGGTCCAAGAAATCGTCCGCACACCCTTTAGGTTTTTAAAAGACCTATTCAGTCCCTATTTCACCGCAACTCAGGGGAGGTAAGGGCATGTGCTATTCGAAACGAGATTCCAAACTCGAAAGGCCGCTCAACGTCAGATTATTAGCAACCTCCGAGACGCGCTCGATAGGAACCGAGCCGTCAGACAGTGCCCACGTGCGATAGATACCGATAATGCCCGACAGCAAAAACGCCAGATAGTAGTCGAACATCTCGTCCTTGAGACCTTGGGGCAGCAGATCGCGCTCGGCAATCTCGTGTTCGAGCGGCGCACGAAGACGAGCCATAAAATCATCGAGCGGAATGTTCTCGATCAGCTGACGATTGAGCACCAAGTTGTTGCACAGTGCCTCGTTAACGGTTTTAAAGAAGGTCGCCGCCGCGCCAAGAGCGCGCTCGTTGGTGTCGCCGTCCATGGAAGCAAGCGTTTTCTCGACCGAGTCGACAATCATCTCCACCACATCGACGGCAATGGCATCGAGCAGGCCGTCAACCGTACCAAAGTGAACGTAAAAGGTCTTGCGGTCGACATTGGCCTCGCGCGCGATGGCACTCACCGTAATGTCTGCCAGCGGCTTTTCCATGAGCAGGCGCTCGAAAGCCGAAAGGATGGCATTACGGCTGCGAACGATGCGACGATCAAGACGCGGTTTGCTGGTTGCCATGGGCGTGTCCCTTCGATATGCGAGCATTCATCAACAGATGAGAGATAATCTACGTAAGAGGATTATCCCCCATACAGCACAAATATGCCCCGCATCATGAAGAACGCACGACTGTCCTACTGCGACTTAGGGTGCTTCTTCTTATTGAGTGCCGACGGAGATACGCGAATACCATCGCCTGTCTGGCGCACATAGGCTTTATGAGCGGGCTTAGCGGCACCAGAAGCCTTCTGAGCGTGCTTCTTGGGATCAACGGTAACAGCATTCGTGGGGTGCGGCTTAGTGGGCGCAGAGGGCGTCTGAGACGTGCGGCCGAGTTTGCGCATCACGCGATCCCAGCGCGCATGGATGCTCTCGTTGTGGGCGCTCTTAAGGCCCAGCAGGGGCGCAGCCAAAATGGTCGGCGCAATAAACGTAATGAGGCGCCACAGCAGATAGCCGGCGGTCGAAGCCGACCCAAAGAAATGACCTAGGAACAGCGCGAAGCCACCCTCAGCGCCACCAGTTCCACCGGGCAAGGGGACCGCAGAGCTCAGAAGCTGGACAAAGGCGCTCGCGGCCATGACCGAGAAAAAGTCGACCTCGTGGTGGCCAAAGGCAAGCATCAGGAAATACGGCACCAGATAGAAAAACGCGAGCTGCAGCATGGTGATAAACACGGTGAGCAGCATGGAAGAAAAATGTCCGGCCGAAAGCTTGAACTTCTCGGAGAAGGAGTAGATCTCGCCGTCGACAAACGTGCGCCATCCCTCGATCTTAGTGGCCGAGACACCTATGCGCTCGAGCCAATTGATGATGCAATGGGCGACGCGCGTGACGGTCTTAGGCATGAGCGCGACGGCGAAGATGCCCAGCAAGATGCAGCAGTGCCCACCAAAGCTAAAGACGCACAGCAGCGTCATGTCGCCATAGCGCTCGGCAAAAAACGGCATACGAGCAAGCAGTAGGATAGCGCCCCAGGCAACGAGGCCAAACTGATACACGATAAAGCGCGTGAACTGCGTGGCTCCGGCCTCGCCGACATTTTGGCCCGCCTTGGTCAGGCGGTAGATTTGGGCGGGAGTCGAGCCCATCATCATAGGCGTAAGGTTGCCAAAGAAGATGCCACTTGCCTCGACCGAGATCAGGTCGCGGATGCCGACGGGCGAATAAGGGTCGAGCCAGACGGCGATCGCATAGGCCACAATGCCAAAGAACAGATACATGAACATGCAGAGACACGCGACAACGAGCCATGGCGCCTGGACACTCGACATAGCGGCCCAGAACTGCCCCATCTGCCCGGTTACCACCAGATAGACGATATAACCCACCAGCACGGCGCCGATAAAGATGGCGCCGCGGCGTGCGCTCTTATTGTCATCTCCGCCCGAGGCCTCAACCTCGACCTGGGGCTTAGACGTATGCTGAGAGGACTCCGTCATGAGACTCCTTCTAACAGTCAAAATATCTTGGATATTGTACCCGCAAGGAACATAAGCAGAACGCAAAGCTCTGGTACAAACGGGAATTGCAGACGGTTGTTTGAAAATAAAAAAACCCGGCCTTCCATGGGAAGTCCGGGTATCAGTTGCGTGGTAGCCCGTACCAGATTCGAACTGGTGATCTCCGCCTTGAGAGGGCGGCGTCCTAAACCGCTAGACGAACGGGCCACATGACATCTGCACTGCCGTGCTGCGAGGAAATATATTACGGGACATAAAACGTCAGCGCAAGAAGAAATTCCAAATTGCCGAAAAATTGTCGGCAGGTTATGGAACACGCAGGTAAACTGGGTAGCTAATTCAAGTTGAGCTGGACCAAAAGAGCTTCGCGCTCGTTGGGAATGTTGTCTTCGATCACGGCGTCGAGGGCGGCGTTGAGTAGCTGCCCCAGTTCCGGCCCGGGCTTGACTCCGGCACGGATCAGGTCGCCGCCGTTGATGGCGAGCATCTTGAGCGTATAGGGCTCCCCTGCCTTCAGCAGCTCGTGCGCCATCGCGCGCATCTCCTCAATCGTCTCGACGTAATAGAAGCACGACGGGGCCTTGCCGAGCGTATCGGCACGCTTAAGATCCATGAGTTCGTCAATCAGGCGGGCCGTGTCGACACCCTCGCCCGAAAGCGCGCGCATCATATTGAGCAGGCAGGAGCGCTCGGGGCGCAGCGGCTTGTCGTGATATTTGATGAGCAGGCACACGTCGCGCACCAGGTCGTGCGAGAGCGCCAGGCGATCCATAATGACGCGCGCTTTCTTGGCGCCGAGCTCGGGATGACCGTAGAAGTGTCCGCTGCCGGCGTGATCGACCGTAAAACATTCGGGCTTGGACACATCGTGCAAAAACGCCGCCCACATAAGGCTCGACGAGGGCGCGACGCCGTCGCACAGCGCAAGCTCCCCTGCCACCGTCAGCACACGGGCGATATGCTCGTAAACGTTAAACGCATGATAGACACTTCGCTGATCAAAGCCGCGACCCGCTGCCAGCTCAGGCACAGAGGCACAGATGAGCTCGGGGTAGCGCAGCATCGCGTCTCCCCCATGACCGGTCGAAAGAATGCCCTCAAGCTCAATACCCACACGCTCGCGCGCCACGGCGTCGAGCAGCGGCGCGTACTCGGCAAGCGCTCGCTTAGTCTCGGGCTCAATCATAAAGTCCAGGCGGCAGGCAAAGCGCACCGCACGCAACATGCGCAGGGCGTCCTCGTTAAAGCGACGCTTGGGATCGCCGACAGCGCGAATCAGCTTGCGCTCCAAGTCACCCTGGCCGTCGTAGCGGTCGACAAGCCCGCGCTCGGGATGCCATGCCATAGCGTTGACGGTAAAGTCGCGGCGCGCCAGATCGTCCTCGAGCGAGGCGGCACGCTCCACACTCTGGGGATGGCGACCATCGGTGTAAAAGCCATCCAGACGGTACGTGGTGACCTCGATACGCTCGCAATCGGAAATAGCCGTGATTCCGCCAAATTTAATGCCCGACTCCACGACCGCGATACCAGCGGCCTCGAGCGCCACCTTGGACTCCTGCCACAGGCCGCTACAGCACATATCAACATCGTGGCTGGGGCAACCCATCAGGGCGTCGCGCACCCAACCGCCCACGTACCAAGCCTCAAGACCAGCCGCCTCAAGCGCGCGCAGGACGCGCAGGGACGCATCGGACGGTTGAGTACCGTTGAGCGAAACATTGCACATGCCTATGGCCTCCTGCACTTGTGAGCGTTAATCGATGGTTCTCAAGAAGTCTAACAAGAAACGAGAAAGCGCGCACACGCAATCGCGTCGTCGATTAGATAAAACGAGACAGCAGACGCCACATACGTTCAGCGAGCAAAAAACACCCGCCTCGGAGATCCAAAGCGGGTGTTCGGCAACGATTTTTCGATGCGGTTAGCAGACCTGGCGAACCTCGATGTGCTTCTTATATTCGTCCACCTTGGCAAAATCGCCCAGACCGGGGCACTCGACCACGTTGGCGCCGGTGGCCATCGAAAGACGCAAGGCATCCTCGACTCGCTCGGGGGCGTCGTGCCACACGGACAGGAAGGCGGCCAGCGAGGAATCGCCGGCGCAGACGGTCGACAGCAGCTTGACGTCGAAGGTGCGGTTGGCAAACCAGATATGCTCGCCGTTGGAGAAGTACGCACCGGCGCCACCGAGGGTCAGCAGCACGTTCTTGGCGCCCTTGGCGTGCAGCTCGGCCATCGCGCCCTTGACGGACTCGTCGTCGCCACCGCTCACCTTAATGCCAAAGATGTCGAGCAGCTCATCGTCATTGGGCTTGATCAGCAGCGGCTCCATGGCAATGAGGTCTGCCAGCTGATGGCTCGAGATGTCGAGGACGAACTCGGCCCCCTTGGCCTTGACGCGGCGCAGGACCTCGGCCAAGAAGCCCTCGGAAGTGTTGGGAGGCAGCGAGCCGCTGATGACTAGGCAGGTCATGTCATCGAGCGAATCGATGAGCTCAAACATCTCCTGCTCGTTGGCCTCGTTGATGGCGGCACCGGCGTTGACCATGTTGTACTCGGTGTCGGGGCCGGCGTTGAGGAACACATTGACGCGCGTAATGCCGTCGGTCCACACGGGCTTGACGGGCACGCCCAGGGCCTCGGCGCCCTTAACGATAAACTCGCCCGAGAAACCGGCGAAAAAGCCCAGGATCGTGGTGTCGACGCCGTAGTGGTCAAGCGTAAACGAGACGTTGAGGCCCTTGCCGTTGGGCGTGTAGACGGCGTTGCGGGTACGCGTGACGGTGTTGGCAGCAAGACCGTCGCAGGCGATGTTGTAGTCAATGGCGGGATTTGCAGTGAGCGTGTAAATCATGAATGTTCCTTTCACGAAGCAACGTGTTAATGAAAGTATATTCCACGCATCGGTAAAAGGCTAGGACAACTCGGTGAACGGTGTGGAAGCGATGAAGTACGGCGGAACACCTCTCCCCCGTGGCGGAACAAAAAGGCGCCCCAGCCGAAACCGGGGCGCCACATGCGCACGAATATGTCGCGTTTCGATTACTGACGATCGAGCTTGCGGACAGCAACGCGCTTGCTGTACTCGTCGACGTGACCGAAGTCGCCGATGCCGACGGACTCAGCAACGTTGGCGCCGGTGGCCATAGCGAGCTTCATGGCCTCCTCGACGTTGTCGCGATCCCTGTACCACTTGTGCAGGAACGCAGCGAGGGTGCAGTCGCCGGCGCAGACGGAAGAAACCAGCTTGATGTTGAACTCACGCTTGGCGTACCAGATGTCCTCGCCGTTGGAGAAGTAAGCGTCGCCGCGGCTACCACGGGTGAGCAGCACGTTCTGAACGCCAGCGTCGTGAGCCATCTTCATGGCAACGCGGACCTCGTCGTCGGTGTCGACCGGCACGCCGAAGATGGCCTTCATCTCGTGATGGTTCGGCTTGATGAGCAGCGGCTTCTTGTGAGCGAGCTCCTTGAGCTTGTCGGAGGACAGGTCCAGGACGACGTCGGCGCCACGAGCCTGAGCGTGCTCCATGACCTGAGCCAGGAAGTCGGGCGTAGCTTTGGGAGGCACGGAGCCGGAAACGATCAGGCACTCGAGATCGCCCGCGGTGTCCAGGATGTTGTAGAGCTCCTCCTGGTGCTGCGGCGTGATCGGAGCACCCGGGTTCAGGATGCCGTACTCGTGCTGGCCATCGTTGACGTAGGTGTTAATGCGCGTGATACCGTCGGTCCAGACCGGGCGGCAGAGGCAACCCAGGTTCATGACCTCCTCGACGATGAACTTGCCCGTGAAGCCAGCAAAGAAGCCGAGTGCGACGGTGTCAACGCCCATCTTCTTAAAGGCGAAGGACACGTCAAGGCCCTTGCCGTTAGCCGTGTAGCTGGCCGAGCCGGTGCGGACGTTCTCATCGGGCTCGAGCGGAGAGCTCGAAACCGTCATGTCGACAGCCGGGTTAGCGGTTAGCGTGTAGAACATTTACAGTACCCCCTGTATATGTGAGGGCCGCGTGGCCGGCCCATTCCAACCACGCGGTTACCTCTGATACCAAATTAGCGAGCTGCGGACTCGAGCAGTGCCTTGACCTCGGCTGCGGTGTTGCAGGCGAGCGCCTTCTCGGCGAGCTCGTCGCACTCGGCCTTGGTCCACTGGCTGATGGTCTTGCGGGCGCGCAGGATCGAAGGAGCGCTCATCGAGAACTCCTCCAGGCCCCAGCTGATCAGCAGCGGCTCGAGCAGCGGATCGGCAGCGGCCTCGCCGCACATACCGACCATGATGCCGGCCTTCACGCCGCTCTCGATGATGTTCTTGAGCGAGCGGAGCACGGCGGGATAGTACACCTGGTACAGGTTGGAGATGGTGTCGTTGCCACGGTCGGCGCACATGGTGTAGCCGATCAGGTCGTTGGTGCCGATGGAGAAGAAGTCGGCAACCTCGGCAAGACGGTCTGCGAGCAGCGAAGCGGCGGGCGTCTCGACCATGATGCCGACCTCGATGTTCTCGTTGAACTTGCGACCCTCTTCGGTCAGCTCGGCCTTGCACTGCTCGACGAGCTCCTTGACAGCCAAGACCTCCTCGACGCAGGTGACGAGCGGGATCATAATCTTGACGTCACCGAAGGCGCTAGCGCGCAGCAGAGCGCGGAGCTGGACCTTGTACTGGTCGGGATTGGCCAGGCAGTAACGCACGGCGCGGAAGCCCATGAAGGGGTTGTCTTCCTTGACCATATGCAGATACGGAATCTCCTTGTCGCCACCCACATCGAGCGTACGGATGATGACCGGAGCACCCTTGAGCGCGCTGGCGACCTTACGGTAGGCGTTGAACTGCTCCTCCTCGGAAGGAAGCTCGGCAGAGTCCATGAACAGGAACTCGGAGCGGAACAGACCGATGGCCTCGGCATCGTGATCGAGCGCGTTGGGCACGTCATCAGGGTTACCGATGTTGCAGGCGATGATCTTCTTGATGCCATCGGCAGTCACGGACGGCTTGCCACGGAAGGCCTCGAGGGCTGCCTTCTCGGCAGCGAAGGCCTCGGCCTTGGCGGTGTAGGCAGCGAGCGTCTCCTCATCGGGATCGGCCTCAACGATACCCTTGCCACCGTCGACGACAACGGTCATACCGTTGCGCAGCGCGGTGCAGCTGTTGGAAACCGAAAGGACAGCCGGGATCTCGAGGGCACGCGCGATGATCGCGGAGTGCGACGTGCGGCCACCGGTCTCGGTGACGATACCGGCAACGTGGGCCTTATCGATCGTGGCGGTCATGGACGGCGTGAGGTCATGCACGACAACGACGGTGTTCTCGGGCAGGACGGAGAGGTCGACGACCTCCTTGCCCAGCAGCTCGGCCAGAATACCGGTGCGGATGTCGGCGATGTCGGCCGCGCGCAGACGGAACATCTCGTCGTCCATGGACAGGAACATGTTCTCGAACATGGTCGAGGTGTCCATGAGCGCCTGCTCGGCGCAGGTACCGCCGTCAATGGCGGCGTTGATGGCGTCGGTCATACCCGGATCCTGAGCCAGGACAATATGTCCGCTCATGATCTCGGCCTCGGCCTCGCCCACCGTCTCCTTCATGTGGTCGGCCTGAGCCTGGGTCTTCTCGCAGAAGACCGAAAGAGCGGACTGATAGCGCTCCTTCTCTGCTGCCGAATCAGCAACCTCGTGCGGCTCAAACGTCAAGTCGGGATCGACGGCGACCATGACGGTGCCGATACCGATGCCCTCGGAAGCGTTGACTCCCTGATACATTCCCATTCCTCTCTCCGTGTCATGTGATAAAGCGTTTTGCCATATCCATGACAAAAGAGCGCAGCTACCTTACAACAGGTCACTGCGCCCCCAAATATGAACTTAGTTGTTCAACATGCGACCCGTTTGAGTTCTACTCGCCAAGACCGCTCTTGATGAGCTCGATGGCAGCAGCCAGAGCCTCGGCCTCGTCAGCGCCGTCGCACTTGACCTCGACCTCGGTGCCGCAGGGGATACCAGCAGCCATGAGGGCCATCGGGGACTTGCCGTTGACCTCCTTCTCGGGGGTGACGACCGTCACGTCACAGGCATACTTGCCCATGGTGGAGGCGAACAGACCAGCCGGACGCATGTGCAGACCCTGAGGATTAACGAGGGTAGCCTTCTCAGAAACCATAGTTGACTCCTTTTTGTGTTTAACCCCTGTCATGCATGTGGCAGGAGTCAGATTCACGACGTTGTTTATATTAACTCACATCAAACGGTTTTTCATTATGTTTCGGGCGAATTGTTGGACAGATGTGTTTGTCGTCCGCTTGCTCGCCCACAGGGGGGCCGGGCGCGGCCAGTGAGATTTCCTGCTCTACAGTCCTGCTCGCACGAAGAGCACATTAAGTGCTCTTCGGCTCGTGCGGAACTCGCGACAAACATAACCAAGACCCACCGGGCAACCTACCAACCAAGTCTTTTCAGCCCAGGCCCCTGTGTACCGCGCGTCGAAGATCTTCAAATTCAACTTGCTGACATAAAGCGAGACATAGCAGAGGACCCCTGGTCCTTAACTTGATACGAGTTCCGCACGCAAAGGAGGCGCCAGT
>CAJMBB010000033.1 GCA_905211615.1 uncultured Collinsella sp.
GAGCTGCAGCTGAGTATTTATTGGACCTCGAACCCTATGCTCGATGTTCGCTTCGTTCATTGAGTTACCCTTTGCATGAGGCCGGGACATATCGTCCCGCCCGCAGTTTCGCAGGCCGAAGGCCGAGAATGTTTGAGGACGGGAAGATATGTCCCGGCCTCCCGGGAGAGTTACTTATGAACTACGCGAACATTAAGTATTTCGATATTGCTGATGGTGAAGGCGTTCGTACTTCTCTGTTTGTGAGCGGGTGCCGTCGTGGGTGCAAGAATTGCTTTAACTCTGTCGCGTGGGACTTTGCTGCGGGCGAGCCGTTCGATCGCGCCGTCGAGGATAAGATTATCGAGAGTCTCGATCATCCCTTTATCGATGGCCTGACGATTCTGGGTGGCGAGCCTATGGAGCCCGAGAATCAGGCGGGGCTTGTTGACTTTATCGAGCGCGTGCGTGCGGCCTATCCTGCTGGGTCGGGCAAGACCATTTGGTGCTTTACCGGTGACGTGCTCGAGGAGCTTATGCCGGGTGGCCGTCATCATACCGAGGTGACGGACCGTATCCTGGCCTGCCTCGACATGTTGGTGGACGGCCCGTTCGTTCAGGATCTGTACGATATCTCGTTGCGCTTTAGGGGCTCGAGCAATCAGCGCGTGATCGACATGAACGCCACGCGCGCTCGTGCTGCACGTGAGGGCGTTGCGCTTTGCGATGCTGTGGAGCTTTGGCGGGACGATCCGGTCTATTCGACCCATACTATGTAGCTGGCAGAGGTTGCGTGCCGGCGTGGTACCATAGCGCGAACGCGAAATCGAAAAAAGTGAGGCCCAGATGGTCGATCAGGAAAAAGTCGAGACTGCCATTAAGCTGCTGCTTGAAGGTATAGGCGAGGACCCAACTCGTGAGGGCCTGCTGGAGACTCCGGCACGCGTCGCCCGTATGTATGGCGAGATTGCCGGCGGTATGGACCAGAGTGCCGAGGAGCACCTGTCCAAAACTTTTGCCGTCGCTTCGAACGATTTGGTTATCGAGCGCGACATTACGTTCTACTCGCTGTGCGAGCATCATCTGCTGCCGTTTTATGGCAAGGCCGCCATTGGTTATATCCCTAACGGTCGGGTGGCTGGACTTTCCAAGCTCGCCCGCACGGTTGAGGTCTATGCCCGCCGTCTGCAGCTGCAGGAGCAGCTGTGTGCGCAGGTTGCCGATGCTCTCATGGAGTATCTTGCTCCCCAGGGAGCGATTGTGTTGATGGAGGCCGAGCATATGTGCATGACGATGCGTGGCGTGCAAAAGCCCGGCACCAAGACCGTGACGCTCGCTCGCCGCGGCATCTTTGAGACCGATCCGTCGCTCGAGGAGCGATTCTTTAGGATGCTGGACCGCTAACCATGAGAGCCGTTAACGACTTTGCATCGAAGACCGATGAGGGAACGCCGCGTCGCGGTTTTATGGCTTCGGGCCTAGCCCCCTTTGGTGCCATGCCTCGTATCGATTACATCTGTGCCAACGGCCTGTTCCGGCGGCACCTGGGCAACATTGCACAGTTGGAATCGGGGCGTATCTTCTGCCGCCACGGTATTGACCATCTGCTCGATGTCGCTCGCATTATGTGGATCAAGAATCTCGAGGAACAGCTCGAATTTGACCGCGAGGTCATCTACGCCACGGCACTTCTTCACGATATCGGCAAAGATGAACAGTATGAATCGGGTATATCCCATGATGTTGCAAGCGAACGCGTCGCTGATGCGATTCTCGGCGGCATGCCCGATGACGTAGCGTTTGAGCCGGCCGATGCTGCGGCCATTAAGACGGCCATTCTGGGCCATCGAAAGCTGCGCGTGAACAGCCAACCGCTCGAGCGTCTGCTCTATGCAGCCGACAAAGCGTCGCGCGCCTGCTTTGCATGCCCCGCGCGCAATGCTTGCAATTGGAGCGATGATAAAAAGAACCTGTCGATTCGCGTGTAGTTAGTTTGCGCGGTCGGGGTTCTAAACGAAGGAGACGATCGCGATGAGTAACAAGAAACTGCCCGAGAATGCAACCAAGACTGAAGGCGCCGAGCTCGCCCGCCGTGGAAGGGGCGAAATATCCACCGCAGCGGCGGTGCCCCACGTGAGCTATGACGACCTGCGCCATGCTGACCGCATTACTATCGACGGTCTCGAGGTCTTTGCCAACCACGGTGTGTATCCCGAAGAGAACGCGCTGGGCCAGAAGTTCATCGTGTCCTTGGTGCTCTATGCCGACCTGCGTGCAGCAGGGGAGCACGACAACCTGGATGCCTCGATTGATTATGGCTCGGTGTGTCACGATGTCGACGGATATCTGCGCGAGCATACGTTTAAGCTCATCGAGGCTGCAGCCGAGGGTGTGGCCCAGATGCTGCTGCGTCGTTACCCCCTGCTGCTTGGCGTGCGTGTTAAGCTCGATAAGCCTTGGGCTCCCGTCGGTCTTCCCCTGGCAAGCTGCGGCGTCGAGATCGAGCGAGTGCGCTAGTCGACGCTAGAGCTTGTTGAGGGGTGGCCGCTTGAGCCGCTGCGACAGAGCCCTATTGTTGGGGCAGTACGTGTCGAGCAGGGCGTGAAACCGCTGATTGTGGCTTGGCTCGAGCAAGTGGACGAGCTCGTGGGCGACAACCATGTCGAGGCATTCGACAGGGTAGGCGGCGAGCTCGCGCGCGATGCGAATGGCGCCGGTTTTGGGTGTGCATGAGCCCCAGCGCGTCTTCATACTGCGTACGGAAACGCGGGAAACGGCGATACCCATTGCGATTTCGTATGCATGCACCATATCGCGCAGCGCTGTGGTGACCTCGGATGCATAGAGCTGGTCGATGCGGGTCTGGAGCTCATCGGGCGTCAGGCCGTCGAGGATTGCGCGCCGCTCGGCCTGTAGGCGTTCGTTCGATTTGTCGGCGCCCATAAAACTTGCGAAGGTGGCCTGCTTGGGCCGCGGTGCGGGCGATGCAAAGTTGTGATCGAGCGCATCTTGTACCGTGATGGGCTTGCCCCAAAGCGCAATGATGGACGAGGGACTGAGCGGCTCTCGCGCCGTCGCCTGATGTTGCTCACGCTGGTCAAGTCGGCTGATAATCCAGGCGCTGTTGCGCTTCACAAACGCTTCGATACGCTCGCGGCTGGCGCCGAGCGGTGCGCTGGCGTGGGCCTCACCGCTCGATGTGACGCGTAGGTTGAAGTTCTTGACGCGCTTTTTGGTAACGACGACGGGGATGGATGTGCCATCCGGTCGGGATACGGTAATCGTAAATTGCTGCGTCAAAAGCGGTCCTTCAGATTGGGGACGGGCCGGCATGTCGACCGTTCGGCATACCGGCCCGCTCAAGGGATGTGAAATTAATAGCGCTCAAAGAAGGCAAGCGCGTTGTCGCTGCAGAGCTTTTGCATCACGGTCTTGCCAAAATGCTTGGAAAGCATGTTCTGGAACTCGGGCATCTTGCTGGCATCGGAGAGGAAAGCGGGCACCGTGGCACCGTCCCAGTCGCCGCCGAGCGCGATGGCGTCCTCGCCGCCCAGGTCGAGCCAGTGCTCGATATGTGCCGCCAGCTGGTCGAAGGTGACGTCTGCAGCGGTCTCGTCGGTTGCGTCGTTGGAAAGGAACTCGCTGCAGTAGTTGAGGCCGACGATACCGCCCATGTCGCGAATGGTGCGGAACTGGTCGTCGGTGAGATTGCGCTTGACGCCGCAGACGGTGCGGGAGTTGGAGTGGCTGGCGACGAAGGGGCGCGTGGCGTGGGCGACAACCTCGTCAAAGCACTCATCGTTGAGGTGGGAGACGTCGAGTACCATACCGGCGTGCTCCATCTGCGTAAGTGCCTCGATGCCGGCGGCGGTGAGGCCGGCGTGGGTATCGTGCCCGCTCGCGAGCGGTCCCTGCGCGTTCCAGCTGAGTGACGACATAAGCACGCCCAAGCTCTTGAGCACCTCGATCAGCGCGGGGTCCTCGGCAAAGAACGTGGCGTTTTCGATGGTGTGGATGCAAGCGACCTTGCCGTCCTTGAGCGCGGGGCGAATGTCTGCGGCGCTGCGTACGTTGACCATGCGGTCGTGGTTGAGCATTGCCTGGCCGCTCATATGCGCCATGATTTGCGCCTGGAAGCGCGCGGCGTGGGCGGCGGGAATCTCGTCGGGGACAAACGTGGCGAAGCACTGTGCCCACGGCGTGTTGCCGATCTTTGCGAGCGAGATGGCGCAGGCGTTGCCCTCGATGAGATCGAAATCTTGCGGATGCGTTTCGTCGCCGGGGAAATAACCGTCGGTGCGGGCGGTAAAGCGCAGGTCGAGATCGAGAGTGGCCCAGCCGATGCGGTCAGCGGTGTCGCAGTGTAGGTCAAATACGGGATATGCCATGGTTCCTCCGGTTGCAGCGTTTCTTTGCAAACTGTCATTGAATTGTATGACTAGGGTATAGTTAGCGCCATATGTTCATGGCGGCCCGCGTTGTGCGCCGCCCTTATTACGGAGGTTACCATGTCCAACCAGGGCAAGAAGGTCAAGACCCATTATCGCGGCACGCTCGATGACGGCACGCAGTTCGATAGCTCCTACGATCGCGGCGAGCCGCTGGAGTTCACCTGCGGCGCCGGTCAGATGATCAAGGGCTTCGACGCCGCTGTTGTCGACATGCAGGTGGGCGAGAAGAAGACCGTGCACATCCCGGCTGCCGATGCCTACGGCGAGCACAATCCCGAGATGGTTATTACCTTCCCGGCCGAGCAGGTTCCCAACATCGAGCAGATCGAGAAGGGCATGAAGCTCTTCCTGTCCACGCCGAGCGGCATGCCTGTCCCCGCCGTCGTCATTGACGTGACGCCCGAGGCCGTGACGCTCGACGCCAACCACGAGTTGGCCGGCAAGGACCTCAACTTTGATATTGAGCTCGTCGAGGTCGAGGGCTAGAGCATGCCTGAACGCTTGGTTTCGACGACATGTTTGGGAAATCTCAACGATCCGTCCTATGAACTCCTGCTTCGCCGGGAGCTGGGCGGTGTCTTTGAGGTCGATGAGCTACTGCTCGATTGGGACCAGGCTGATGTATGCGTGTTTGTGGGCGTGACGGAGCTGGGGCGCACGATCGATGTTCGGCTGGATGCTACCGACGGTGGTCGTCTTGCCGACGGCGACGTGCTCGCCATTGACCGTTCGGGCGTGGTGCCCGTGGCGGTTGTCGTGCGCCTGCGCAGCGCCGAGGTTTATTTGGTCGAAGTCGACCGCATGGATCCGATTGCGCTCGCGCATGCGTGCTGGGAGATCGGCAACATGCATGCGCCGCTCTTCCGGGGCGACTCGGACGAGCATACCGTGCGCATGTATACGCCGGTGCAGCCTGTTTTGGGCCGCATGCTCCGGGGTATCGAGGGCGTTCGCCTCTCGGTGGTTACCCGTGAACTCGATACGGACCGGCGCTTTGCGTCGAGTGCGGCGGAGGTCGTCGTTAGCATGGCTCCGGACTTTACCATCGTAAAGAAGGCGCGCGGTTAACGTGCGTATGAGTAAGACGGACTTTGAGAGGCAGCTATTCAAAGTCCGTCTTACTGTTGATGAGGTGCTTTGGGGGAAAGCATATGGGTCTTGAGGGAATCAAGCTGATTGCATGCGATTTGGACGGCACGTTGCTGCATCCGGGGGAGCGCGAGCCGCGTTCCGAGGCCTTTGAGCTTATCGATGAGCTACATCGTCGCGGTATCGTGTTTATGCCGGCGAGTGGTCGTCAATATGCGAGCTTGCGCTACCTGTTTGCCCCGGTGGCCGATGAGCTCGCCTATGTATGCGAAAACGGAGCCCTGGTGATGAGCGAGGGGCGTGCCGTGGTCAAGCGCTCTATGGAGCGTAGCCTTGCTATGGATATCGCGAATGCTGTGGTTGCGTATCCCCATGCCGACGTGACCCTTTCGTGTGAGGGACACCTCTACACCATGAGCGGCAACGATGCGTTCGTCGACCATTTGCGCTATGAGGTCCACTGCGACGTGGCGGTGGTCGACCGTCCCGAGGACATCGACGAGGACGTCATTAAGATTGCCTTCCAGACGCCCGAGGTGGATCAGCCGGCGGCGCTGGAGCATTTTGAGCGCCTCTTTAGCGACCGTGTCGACGTGATGACGTCGGGAACCGAATGGACGGACTTTATCGGTTTCGGTTCGGGCAAGGGCTCCGCGCTTGCCGATTACGGTCGTGCCCTGGGGATTTCGCCCGATGAGATGATGGCGTTTGGCGATAACGAAAACGACCGCGACATGCTCAACGTCGTGGGCCATCCCTATCTGATGGAGAGCTGCAACCCCTCTATGCGTGGCATTAACGACCGCGTCCGCTACGTGCGCACGGTCGAAGAAGAGCTGCGTCGTCTACTTGCTGAGTAGACATTTGGGACATGTCTAGAAATCTACTTTTTGCTGCAAAGTGCGGAAAGGTGGATTTTAAGGCATGTTCCAAACATCTACCGACAGTCAGGGCAGAGACCCTCGAAGATGATGTAGTGCGACGTGACGTGCCAGCCGATTTGCTCGGACGCCTTGGCGTCGAGCTGGGCATCGAAGGGGAGCGGTACGTCGATGACGCGGCTGCACGAGGTGCAGATGATATGTGCGTGCGGCTCGATGGTGCGATCGAAGCGACTCCCGCCCGGCGTCTTGATCGAGAGGATTTCTCCGGCATCTGCCAAGAGATTAAGATTGCGGTAGACCGTACCGCGGCTGATTTTGTCATCCTGCGCGCGCACGACGTTGTAGATTTCGTCGGCGGTGGGATGGTTATAGCTTTGGCGCACGGCGTCAAGAACCAGCTTTCGCTGCCTGGTATTCCTTCTTTGCACCGCCATGCGCCTCGCCTCTTTTCTACTAACGGTCGTAGGTAAATGATACCGTATTTAGCACACAATACTAATAATGAGGAGTGAAACCGTCTTCATTGGCAAGTGGGGCTCGGACCTGGGCGTCTACGAGGCGAAAACGCGTCCCCATGCGCTCGTAGGAGGCATGAAGCGCCTCGAGATGAGATAGGATGTTTGCCGGAGCTCCCTGTATCTCCATCTCGACTGAGCCGTCTTCCATGTTACGCACCCAGCCGGTGAGCGCGCGTGCCTGCGCGAGGTTGGTGTTGGTAAAGCGAAAACCAACGCCTTGGACTTGCCCCGCCCAGCGCAGGAAATAGCGCAGGGGAGTGTCTTGAGTGACCCCGTCGCTTGCGAGCACAGTAAGCCTGCGGCGCAGCTCGAGCTCGACGTTTGACGGCTTTTGAGGCTCTCGACTGCCGCTGGTGACGCTGGAGAAGAACGTATCGAAGAAGCCCATCGCTATGCCTGCTTGCCTGCGTCGGCCGGGAAGGTTATGCCGGCCTGCTGGCGCACGGCATCCATGATGCGCAGTGAGACGAGCGTGACATCGCGGTAGTGGCCAAGCTCGTGGCGTCCCGCCGGGGTCTCCCAAATCTCTTCCTTGACGTTATCGATGCCGCCGATGGCGGTGATAAAGTCTGTGAGTTCGTATTCCATGGTGTTGCTCGATTTGGGCAGGTCGAGCACGCGGCCGTTGTCGCCCTGTTCGCGCGGTGCCTCGGTCGCTGAGCCGCGTACGACATCGCCGCGATAGTCGATGCGGACGTTGCGGGGCGTGGACAGATGGTCGATCTGGATAGTGCCACGCTCGCCTTCGATCTGCGAGGGCAGCAGGTCATTCGTAATTTTGGAGTGCGCGAGCTCGACGGAGATGCGGCCACCGCCGTAACTGGCGAGGATAGAACCGCAGCCGTCGATGGGGCCGTGCGTGAGCTGTCGCGTGGTGGGGTCGAGCAGAGTAGCCATGCTCGTAAGGCCGGAGGGCATGCCGAAAATCTCGACCATGGGCTCGACGGTGTAGACGCCAATGTCCATGAGGGAACCCGATGCCATATTGCAGTCGAAGATATTGGTGGAGCGTCCCGCGAGAATCTCGTTGTAGCGCGAGGAATACTTGCCAAAGCGCAATGAGGCACGACGAATGGGCGCAATCTCGCCCAGGGCGTCCTCGATGGCGTGGAAAGCGGGGTCATGGAGCGGGCGCATGGCCTCGAGGGCCACGACACCTGCTGCCTCGGCAGCGCGGAAGACTTCCAGCGCCTGCGCCTCGGTGGCGCAGAAGGGCTTCTCGACGATGACGTGCTTGCCACCGGCGATGCAGGCAAGGGCCTGCTCGTAGTGAAGTGCGTTGGGGCTGCCGATATAGACGGCGTCGACGTCGGCAGCGGACGCAAGCTCGTCAAGTGCGGTGAAGTTACGCTCGCCGCCGTGCTTAGCGGTGAAGGCGGTGCCGCGATCTGCGTCGCGCGAGAGCGTGCCCACAAACGCGGCTTGGTCGTTGGCGTTGACGACCTGGATAAAGTCGTCGGTGATCATGGATGTGCCGATGGTCGCGATGCGCAGCATACGTCCCCCTTGCGTTGTTTGGTCTACAGGATGAGTGTAGCGCGTGGGGATATAAAGCTGCGCGAAAATGCTATTACAGGTCGTTCTCGTTAAAGCCGGTGTCGATATCGAGGTTGGCTCCGTCGGCCGCGGTGGTGGCGAGCTCGTCGCAGCGCTCATTGAGCTCATGGCCGGCGTGACCCTTAACCCAGATGAACTCCACTTTGTGCTTGCTCTTTGCGGTGAGCAGACGCTCCCACAGATCGCGGTTCTTGACAGGCTGCTTGTTGGCGGTCTTCCAGCCGCGTTTTTTCCATCCGTCAATCCAGTGCTTGTTGAAGGCGTTGACGACGTACTGCGAATCGGAATGGACTTCGACGTCGCAGGGGCGGTTGAGCGCCTCGAGTGCCACGATGACCGCCATGAGCTCCATGCGGTTGTTGGTGGTCTTGGCGTAGCCGCGCGAAAGCTCGGAGGTGAAGGTCTTGCCGGCGGGGTTGGTGTATTTGAGCACGGCGCCGTAGCCGCCGCGTCCCGGATTTGATCGGGCCGAGCCGTCGGTATAGATGATGACCTTCACATGGTTCCTTTCGTTGGGTACGTTTCGTGTGAGTGACCATTGTAGCGCCATGCCCGCCGGGGGCTAGCAATCTACGATTTCTACCCCGTCTTCCGACAGTTGGTTGGCATGGATGATGCGGTTGAGCTCGTCGAGGTATTGCTGCAAGAGGGGAGAGGGCTTGCGGTCGTCATGCATGATGTAGCCCACATGCATCGTCGGGGCGTCTGCCAGGGGGATCGAGGCCATGCCCCACTGCATTTCGCTGGAGAGTACGCCGGTCGACAGCGCATAGCCGTTCGAGGTGATAAGCAGGTTGGTGAGCGTCCCGCGGTCGGATACGCGGATATTGCGGTTGCAGGGAATATAGCTAAACGGTTCCTCGGCGTAATAGAAGGAGTTCGAGGTGCCCTGTTCAAAACTATAGCGCGTATAGGGTGTGAGGTCGGCAAGGGACAGTTGCGGGCGGCGGGCGAGCGGGTGGCGTTCGCTGACGAACACGTGGACTTTCGCATCAAAGAGGGGATGAAAGCTCGCTCGGGCATCGGTAAAGGCCTTCTGCAAGACACGGGTATTAAAGTCATCCAGATAGAGGATGCCGATATCGCTGCGAAACGCGCGCACGTCGTCGATAATCTGCGCTGTGGTGGTCTCGCGCATGATGAACTCGAACTTGCTGTCGCGGCAGCGCTCGACTACGTTGACAAAGGCCTCGACCGAAAAGGCGTAGTGTTGGGCGGAAATGGCGAGGCGGGCTTGCGGGGTGCCGCCGTCCTCGTAGCGGGCCTCGAGCATGTCGGCCTGCTCTACGACCTGGCGTGCATAACCCAAAAGCTCGGTGCCGTCGTTGGTGAGTGCAACACCGCGGCTGGAGCGCGTAAAGATTTCGATATGAAGTTCCTGCTCCAGGCTTTTGACGGCATTGGAGATATTGGACTGCGCCGTATAGAGGCGCTGGGCTGCGGCGTTGATCGAACCGGACTCTGCCACGGCGATCATAAAGCGAAGCTGCTGGAGGGTCATCGGCGCCCGTCCCTTCGATAGCTATCTATAAAACCGATAACAGGTTAGCGCTTTTAAGTGATTGACCGAGGGAAACAATGCTCGTACTATTCAAAACACACAAAGGCGGTAGGTAATTAAGCCAACCACGGAACCGGGATGCGAAAGGAGGCCCGCATATGAATTGCTTGCCAAGACGAATGCCGGGCTCCTGTTTGCGCCCGTCGGCGTGATCAGGAGACAGCGACTTACTTCTCTCTTTTTATTTACTTTTGTTCGATCAAGGAGACCATCATGAGCCAGTTCATTAACAACCCCGAGCACACCTTTGGTTTCGATACCCTGCAGCTGCACGTTGGCCAGGAGAGCGCCGATCCTGCATCCGACTCCCGTGCCGTGCCTATCTACCAGACCACGAGCTATGTGTTCCGCAACTCCCAGCACGCCGCCGACCGCTTTGGTCTTGCCGACGCCGGTAACATCTACGGCCGTCTGACCAACTCCACCCAGGGCGTCTTCGAGGACCGTATCGCCGCCCTCGAGGGTGGCGTGGCAGGTCTTGCCGTCGCCTCCGGTGCTGCTGCCATCACCTATACCCTGCAGGCTCTTGCCCAGGCCGGTGACCACGTGGTGGCTCAGAAGACCATCTACGGTGGCTCCTACAACCTGCTGGAGCATACGCTCTCCCAGTTTGGCGTCGAGACCACGTTTGTCGATGCCCATAACGTGGAAGAGGTCGAGGGTGCCATCAAGGACAACACCACGGTCATCTATCTCGAGACGCTCGGCAACCCCAACTCCGACATCCCCAACATCGACGCCATCTCCGAGGTCGCCAAGAAGCACGGTCTGCCGGTTGTCGTCGACAACACCTTCGGCACCCCGTATCTGTTCCGTCCGCTGGAGCATGGTGCCAACATCGTCGTCCACTCCGCAACCAAGTTCATCGGCGGCCACGGCACCTCGCTGGGCGGTGTGATCGTCGACGGCGGTAACTTCGATTGGAAGGCGAGCGGAAAGTACGCCCAGATCGCTGAGCCCAACCCCTCCTACCACGGTGTTTCGTTTGCCGAGGCTGCCGGTCCCGCCGCCTTCGCAACCTATGTCCGCGCTATCCTGCTGCGTGACGAGGGCGCCTGCATCAGCCCGTTCAACGCCTGGGTCCTGCTCCAGGGCACCGAGACCCTGTCGCTGCGCGTTGACCGTCATGTCGAGAACACCAAGAAGGTCGTTGAGTTCCTGGCTGGTGACAGCCACGTCGCCAAGGTGAACCACCCGAGCCTGCCTGAGCACCCCGATCACGAGCTCTATCAGAAGTACTTCCCCCGTGGCGGTGCTTCGATCTTTACCTTTGAGATTAAGGGTGGCCAGGAGGCTGCCTGGAAGTTCATCGATCATCTGCAGGTGTTCTCGCTGCTCGCCAACGTGGCCGACGTCAAGTCACTCGTCGTACACCCGGCTACCACCACGCACTCCCAGCTCTCTGCCGAGGAGCTCGCCGAGCAGAACATCACGCCCTCCACGATCCGTCTTTCCATCGGTACCGAGAACGCCGAGGATATCATTTGGGATTTGAAGCAGGCCTTCGCCGCGCTGGACGAGTAAGGCGACTTGTGCAAGGACCCCTTGCGACTCGATAGGTATAACTGCATAAAACGCCTGCTCAAGGCGCCTGTGCGCACAATGGTTGCACAGGCGCCTTTTTTGCATAGAGAGGGTGCAAAAACAGGGTTTTTGACACGATTTATGCATTTGAGTTGTGGAAAACTCCTGTTGAGAGGATGTGAGTTTTACGCAATTGACGTGCGCCTTTTGAGTAAAACCGCAGGTCGCGATTTGCTCGGGGTACTATGCAGCGCGATCGAATCACACGCAGCCCAAACGCAGCAAAAACGCACTACGGAGGTTTCCAGCTACATGAGGATCGATTCACGAAAACCGAAAGCCGCCGCCCTTTCCGCCGCTCTGACCGTGGCACTTTTGGCGGGCGCCGGCGCAACTGATGCCCACGCGGCAACACTATCCGATACGGTTGGATCTACGCCGTCCGAGGCGACGCTGGTGCAGCCCGTCGACTACCGCGGCGACGGTTATGGCTCTATGCAGGAGTGGAACGCCTCGATGGGGGCAAAGCGCGATTCCCTGGAGATGCGCGCTCAGATCATTATGAATATGTATGGCGACTATGCTACCGATGACGAGCGTGCTGTGTTGCAGAACTGCATCGACGGTGCGGGTAGCCTGTTGACGATGGGGGAGGTCGACGCCAAGTCGACCGAGCTCGACGAGCTTCGCTCCACGCTTGAGGATGCCAAGCGCGAGGCGCTCGAGGCTGCCAGCCGAAGCCGAGGCCGCTGAGGCCGTTCAGGCTTCGTATTACAACGCCGGCTCCGGCTCGTCTTACACGTCCGCTGCGTATTACGCGAACGGCTCGGGCCTGACGCGCTCGAGCGGCGTCAATAACTATAACGGCCGCCGCGAGACTTATTACAGCAGCAACGTGTTGTATCACCACCGCACGGGCGAATGGACGCAGGATTCCGAGGGCTTTTGGCGCGATTCCGATGGCTACTACGTCGTGGCCGCGGGTGATAAAGCTCAGGGCTCCACGTTTACCGGTTCCAAGGGCGAGTGCAAGGTCTATGACTCCGGCTGCGCAGCCGGAACCACCGACTACTACACTGGCTGGTAATTTTTCTGCATCACGGATATTTGGCGGATGGGCGTCTTTACCGAGCTTTAGGGCAACGTAAGGACGCCCGTTCTATGTATGCGTTTGAGCTAACAGAGCCCTTACCGTGGCAGTACGCCGCGCATATGGGCGCGGGGCACACTAAGTCACGAGAAGCAAAGTCTTTCTCGTGGAGGAAGTGGTCCCATGAACGCTCGAGATGTCGCTATTGCCGTCGTTGCCCTTTTGATCGGATGTCTTGGTCCGGCGGTGGCGTTAGCTGCCGGCTTGCAGTCCGCTACGGGCGCCGCTCCTGTGGTTGTGGGCGCCTTGATTGCAGCGGCGCTGCTGGGAAGCGCCGGCGTGCTACTTTGCCGCGATGACGAGGACGAGGTTCCGGAATCGCAAAATAGGCCTCAGTTTTAGCCTCGAGCCAAATGCAACAGGCCTTCGCGAAGACGGAATCCTCGCGAAGGCCTGCCTGCTTGTATTGCGCGCGTCGCGATGCGGCCGAGGCTACCAGCTGCTTTCTATTTCGCGAATCCTCTGGTAGAGCCAATCGTTTTGCGGCACTTGGATATCGTGTTTGACGGCCAGGCGGCAAATGGTGCCCGCGAACTCCTCGACTTCGGTTTTTCGTTGCGCGATGCGGTCCTGCGCCATCGAGGGCATACCGGTGGGGTCGATTCCCTCGATGAGGTGCACCATCTGCGTCAGGTCTGCCTCGGTCAGCTCAATGCCCTCGGCGTTGGCGACCGCAAGCGTTTCGCGCATGGCAGAAACAAAGCAGCGACGCTGCTCGGAGCCCAGCTCCGTGGCGCTTCCGTAGGTCCCGCCGTAGGCCATGCACGTCTGGTTGATGCCGTCGTTGAGCATGAGTTTGGCCCACATGCGGTGCGCAATGTCGCTCTCGACGGTATGGGCGATGCCGCAGCGCGTGTAGAGCTCGTCGATGGCGGTGACGGTTGCGGGCTCGGTGCCGGCGGCTGCACCAAAGCGGATCTCGCCCGCATTGGTAAAGGTGAGCTCTCCGTTGAGGAACACGGCGTCCATGCCCTGGCAAATACCAAGAACGGTATGCTCCCAGCCAAAGCGCTCGGCAATCTTCTGCTCGCTCGTAATGCCGTTACACAGCGAGGCGATGAACGTATTGGGCCCCACGACGCGCTCCATAGTCTTGAGTGCTTGGTCGAGGCCGGTCGTCTTGACCGTGAGAATGACCAGGTCGGCGGGCGTTGCCTCGCTGGCGCGGACGGACTTGAGCGCACAGGGCTTGCCGTTGACGGTGAGCGCATCGCCTGCGTGACGCTCAAAACGGGCGTCATCCATAACGTATTCGACGGCGCGTCATTGCCGAGGGCCTTGGCAATCATGCTGCCGTAGAGCAGGCCGACGCCGCCCTTGCCGATAAAGGCGACCTTGTTGATCTGCATGTGAATCATCTCCCCATATAAAAGGCGCCCGCGTAAGGGGCGCCTGATGGATTGTATGTCGCCGGGGCGTTTGGTAAGCGCGCGGGGCTGCTGTTATGAAAAAGAAACTATTGCACTGTGCGCTTATGCCGCGGGACAGATCACAAAAACGCGCGCAGGGTGTACGACGCCATCGCGCACCTTGGGGAAGGTGCAGAAGATGACAGCGCCTGTGGCGGGAAGCTCGTCCAGATGGTCTATGACCTCGATCTGGCAACGGTCGACCGAGAGGATGTATTGTTCTCCGGGATAGGGGTAGGCGTCCTCGCGCGTGGTCACGCTCGCCTCCTTTCATCGGGCTTTTTGCTGGTGTTAAAGCGGTGCCGTGACGGCTCGATTTCTGCTACGTTACGATACGTTCTCGATTACGATTCCAATGTGTTTCGACGACGTGACCATTGTGTTTCGCCTCATTAGGGCTTCGAGGGGAGAGGAGGGGCAGTGCAATATCGCGTTGACCCCAAAAGCGGCAACCGTATCTCGGCGCTGGGGCTGGGTTGCATGAGGTTTCCCGGTGCGCCGGGACACCCCGATGCGAAGACGGCCGATGCCATCATTTCCCGTGCGGTGGAGCAAGGAATAACCTATCTGGACACGGCCTATCTCTACCCCGGTAACGAAGCTTGTGTGGGAGCTTCGCTTGAGCGCCTGGGTCTACGCGACCAGATTTTGCTCGCGACCAAGTTGCCGCACGCTTCGTGCAAATGTGCGGAGGATTTCGACCGCTTTTTTGACGAGCAGCTGCACCGTTTGCGGACTGACCATATCGACTACTACCTCATGCACAACATCACCTCGCCCGCGCAGTGGGAGCGTGTGGTAGCGTTGGGTATCGAGGACTGGATTGCGCACCAAAAGGTTGTGGGGCGTATTCGCCAGATAGGTTTTTCGTACCACGGCAGTGCGGCAGACTTCCTCACGATGCTTGACGCGTATGACTGGGACTTTTGCCAGATCCAGTACAACTACGCTGGAGAGCGCTACCAAGCGGGAACGGCGGGACTCATGGCAGCTGCCGAGCGCGGGCTCGCGGTGTTTGTGATGGAACCGCTTTTGGGTGGACGCCTGGCGGGCAAACTGCCTCCGCGTGCCCGCGCCGTGTTCGATGGCGTACGCAATCCGTACCTGAAGACGCCGGCTGCTTGGGGCCTTTCGTGGGTGTGGAATCATCCTCAGGTCACGATGCTGCTATCGGGTATGACCGATACCGCGCAGGTGGACGAGAACGCGGCATTGGCGGATCGCGCACTGCCGGATTCGATGACAGCTACTCAGCTCGATACCATCGCACGTGTGCTGGGAGAGTTTGAGAAATCGAATCGCGTGCCCTGTACGGGGTGCGGCTACTGCATGCCGTGCCCCAAGGGTATCAATATTCCCGGCTGCTTTGGCGCCTACAACGCGAGCTACGCGCATAGTTGGTTTACGGGGCTGTCTCAATACTTTACGGCGAGCGCGGTGCGGACGAACGAGCCCAAACTGGTGAGCAATTGCGTCAAGTGCGGCAGATGCGCGCGTCACTGCCCACAGCACATCGATATTCCCGAGCGTCTCGACGATGTGCGCCGACGTTTCCAGCCTGGCCCCGTAACGGCCGCGCTTAAAGCCTTTTGTAAAATGCGTTCCTGATGCCCCTTTTATAACTTGCGGTGGAATAGTTCCTGTTTGGGGGTGCGGACGATTTCTTGGACCGCGCCTAGGCGTAT
>CAJMBB010000034.1 GCA_905211615.1 uncultured Collinsella sp.
CGCTCGACAACGGCCGCGTTTATCTGGACGAGGCCCTGGCCGCGCTTGCCGAGGGCGCTGTGCTTCCGGGCGATGTTGCCTTTAAGCTTCACGACACCTTTGGTTTCCCCATCGACCTGACCGTCGAGATCGCCGGTACCGCTGGGCACGACGTCGACATGGATGGCTTTACCGCTTGCATGGAGGACCAGAAGGCCCGCGCCCGCGCCAACGCCAAGGGCGATGCCTGGGGCAGCTTCAACGACGTGTGGGTCGAGCTTTCCGACAAGGTCGCCGCGACCGAGTTCGACGGCTATGACAACGATGTGATCGAGGGCGCCAAGGTCGTCGCCATCGTGCGCAACGGCGAGTCTGTCTATTCCGCTGCCGCCGGCGAGGACGTCGAGGTCGTGCTCGACCGCACCCCGTTCTACGCCGAGATGGGCGGCCAGCAGGGCGACGCCGGCAAGCTTTCCGCCGAGGGCGTTGCACTGACCGTTTCCGATACCAAGAACCACAACGGCCTGTATGCTCACGTCGCCCACGTTGCCGAGGGCACGCTTTCTGCTGGTGCCGCTGTGACCGCCGCTCTCGACGCCGAGCGCCGTGGCTTCCTGCGCCGCAACCACACCGCCACGCACCTGCTCGACGCCGCCCTTAAGCAGGTCCTGGGCGAGCACGTCTCCCAGGCCGGCTCGCTGGTGACGCCCGAGCACCTGCGCTTTGACTTCACGCACTTCGAGGCCCTTTCCTCCGAGCAGCTCAAGGCTGTCGAGGACCTGGTCAACCAGCAGATTTTCGCCTCCAAGCCGGTCGTGACCCGTGTCATGGGCATCGACGAGGCTAAGGCTGCCGGCGCTGTCGCTCTGTTTGGAGAGAAGTACGGCGATGTCGTCCGCGTCGTCTCCGTGGGCGCCGAGGACCAGCCGTTCTCTCGCGAGCTTTGCGGTGGCACGCACGCTGCCAATACCGCCGAGATCGGCCTGTTTAAGATTATTTCCGAGTCCTCTACGGGCTCCAATGTCCGCCGTATCGAGGCCGTGACCTCTAAGGGCGCGCTCGACTATATGGCCGACCGCCTGGCGCTCGTTGACGCCGCCGCCGCTGCGCTCAAGTGCCGCGTCGACGAGGTTCCCGCTCGCGTGGAGAACCTGCAGGCCGAGCTGCGCGAGACGTCCAACAAGCTCAAAAAGGCGCTGACCGGTGGCTCCTCCGATGCGATCTCCAGCGCCATCGACGGCGCTGTCGAGCTGAATGGCTACAAGCTCGTTGTTGCTGAGCTTCAGGGTCTCGAGGCTGCTGACCTGCGTAACGTTTGGGATACCGTGCACCAGAAGGTCGCCGGTCCCGTCGCCTGCGTCGTCGCCAGCGTGACTGAGAAGGGCACCCCGGCCCTGCTCGCCGCCGGCTCCGATGACGCCGTGAAGGCCGGTTTCCATGCCGGTAACGTGATCAAGCAGATCGCGGGCCTGGTCGATGGTCGCGGTGGCGGTCGTCCCAACATGGCCCAGGCCGGTGGCAAGAACGCTGCCGGCATCGCCGATGCGCTCGCGGCCGCTAAGACCGCGCTCGGCGCCTAAGAATCTAAGAAGTCACTGTGGTCGCGCTTGCACTGGACATAGGGGAGACCAGGATTGGCATCGCCGTCTCGAGCCGTGATGGCAAGATGGCGATGCCCGTCAAGGTGCTCCCGGCCGCCGAGGTCACCGGCATGGCCAAGACGTTCCGCTACCTGGTTGAGGACTATGAGCCCGACATCCTGGTAAGCGGACGTCCCCTGACCATGGCCGGTGAGCCCGGCCCTCAGGCCGAGCGCGTTGCCGCTGTGGCGCAAAAGATTGCCGACGAGCTCGATCTTCCGCTGGATTTTGAGGACGAGCGTCTGTCCTCGCAAGAGGCCAAGCGTATCCTGCGCGAGCAGGGCCTCAACGAAAAGCAGATGAGGGGCAAGATCGACATGATTGCCGCCAGCCTGTTTTTGCAGACGTGGCTCGATCGTAAAAACGAGGAGGTCCAGCATGCCTAGTGCTTCCGATCCGCGCCAACCGAATCGTACGCAGCAGCCGGCGTCACGCCCTGCCCAGCCTGGCCAGCGTCCGGCACAGCCGACGCAGCGCGCAGCTCAGTCTGCCGCGCGCCCGGTGCAGTCCTTCTCTCGCTCGGCCCAACCTGTTCAACGGACGGGTCAACAGCCTTCTGCTCGTTCGGTTCAGCATCCGGCTTCTCACGCGGCTCAGCAGCCCACTGCTCGCACGGCCCAGCCTGCAGGCGGCACCCGCTTTAAGCAGCAGGCACCTACCCAGCGAACGCAGGCCCCCCAATCGCATTCGCATCACGCTCGCGGTTCGCATGGCGTTGCTCCGGCGACCCGCTCGAGCTACAACACGCATGCTCGTCGCGGTGCTCAAAAGAAAAGCTCCCCGGTGCCTATGATTATCGGTGGCGTCGTCGCCGTGCTTGCGCTTGTCGCGATCGCTTTCTTTGTCGTGCCGGCCGTCAAGGGCTTCTTTGCCGGTGGGGATACGAAGGTCACGGCTGGTCAGCAGGTTACGGTAACCATTCCCGACGGTGCTTCGGGCGATACGATCGCCTCGATACTTTCCGAGAACCATATCGTCGAAAATCCCAAGGATTACTATGCGGCGGTCAAAAAGCTCAACGCCGATATGTCGCTCAAGCCTGGTACTTATTCGTTCACCACGCTCATGGACGCGACCAAGGTTGTTCAGCAGCTCATGGAAGGCCCCAACGCGGGCTCTAATGCGCTGACTATCCCTGAGGGTCTAACGGTCGATCAAGTCGCCGACCGTGTGGCCCAGGCCTATGACAGTATCTCTAAGGAAGACTTCCTCAACCAGGCCAAGGCCTCCAACTACGTGGACGACTATAGCTTCCTTAAGGGTGCCGCCAACGATTCGCTCGAGGGTTTCTTGTTCCCCAAGACCTATTCGTTGGGCGATTCGCCGACGGCCGATGACGTGATTCGCGCTATGCTCGATCAGTTTAAGACCGAGTACAAGTCGCTTGACTTTGCGAGCTGCGAAGCCAAGATCAAGGAGCGCTACGGTGTGGAGATGTCCGACTACGACATCGTCAACTTGGCCTCTATCGTTGAGCGCGAGGGCCTCAACGCCGACCAGCGCGCGCACGTGGCCTCGGTCTTCTACAACCGCCTTGCCAGCAAGCTCAACGGTCTGCGCTATCTCAATAGCGATGCGACCATGATGTATGTCACCGGTGGCGAGGTTACCGCCGACGACCTGCAGAGCGATAGTCCGTATAACACCTATAAGCACGAGGGTCTGCCACCCACGCCCATCTGCTCTCCGTCGCTCGAGGCACTCAAGGCCACGCTTGATCCGACCGACTCCGATGACCTGTATTTCTACATTACGCAGGACGAGGAGTACTTCTCGCAAACCTACGAAGAGCATCAACAGTCTTGGAATTAACATGAGGATTTTTAGCCCCAAACGATACGTTGCCTCGGTCGATCGCATCGACCTTGATACCCTGTGGGCCGACGGCAAACGCGCCATTCTGCTCGATCGCGATAACACCCTGGTGCCGCGCGACACCGAGCAGGTTCCCGCCGCGGTTTCCGCCTGGCTCGATGCCGCCCGCGCCAAAGGCTTTAAGCTGTGCATGGTGTCCAACAACTGGCATCGCGACCAGGTCATGAGCTCTGCGCGTGAGCTGGGACTCGAGGCCATCAGCCACGCCATGAAGCCGGCGCCGTTTGCCCTCAAGGCGGGTCTTAAGCGCCTCGGCGCCACGGCCGACGAGGCGGTGCTGATCGGTGATCAGCTCTACACGGACGTGTGGAGCGGCAACTTCGCCGGCGTCGATACCATCCTGGTAAAGCCGCAGGCGACGCAGGACCTGTGGTATACGCAGATCTTCCGTATCTTTGAGCGCCGGGCCCTTCGCGACCTTCCCTGCGAGGAATAGGTCTCGCTATGTCCCAGCACACCAAACACGGCTGCGACCATATCTTCTTTATCGGCTTTTTGGGCGCGGGCAAGTCGACGCTCGCGCGCAACGTCGGCACCATGTTCAAGCGGCGTTTTATCGATACCGACCGCCTGGTCGTGCGCCGTTGCGGCAAGTCGGTAACCGAGATTTTTGAGACCGAGGGCGAGGATCGTTTTCGCGAGCTCGAGACCTCGGCGCTCCGTTCGCTCCAAAGTGAGCGCAGCCTGTTGGTTTCGTGCGGGGGCGGTATCGTCGAGACACCGGTGAATATTGAGCTGATGCACGAAATGGGTACGTGCGTGTACCTCGAGGGCGACTTCGAGGATTCGATTCGCCAGATTCGTCGGTCCGACACGCGCCCCGATTTCCGCTCGCCTGAGCATGCCGCGCGCCTGTTTGAGCATCGCCGTCCGCTGTATCGCCAGGCTGCCGACCTTACCCTTGATATTCGCAACAAGTCCTTCGAGGACGTTTCCTACCTTTGTGCCGAGATGCTTTTGGAGCGTGGGCTGCTATGATTCGCCGTCAACTGATCAATTTCCAAAACCGCAGCGTCGATGTCCGTGTCGGATTGGGTGCGTTCGATGAGCTGTCGCGTATGTTTGCCTCGGCCGTGGGCAAGCCTAAGCGCGCGATGGTCGTTTGGAACACCGCCACATCCGAGCGTTTTGGTGAAGTCGTCGAGCATGCGCTGGTCGACGCCGGTTTTGCCGTGTCGCCGCTAGTCCTCGAGGTTTCGCCTGCTGGTGCCACGCTGGCCGATGCTGATGCTATCTTTGGCGCCCTGTCTGCCAACGGCGTTACCTGCGACGATCTGGTTGTCGCCGTTGGCGATGCCGCAACCTGCTCGGTTGTTAGCTGGTGCGCCAACCAGTGGTGTGGCCGAACCGAGTGCGCGCTGCTGCCGACGACCTTCGACGCCATGCTCACGGTCGCGACGACCATGAAGCCGCTTGTCGCCTCGTCGGCCAATGCGCTTCCCGCTATCGCGTTCCGTCCCGAACCGGGTTTGGTCGTGTGTGACCTCGATCTTGTTCGCGAGGCGGACCCCGAGGACCTCAAGTTCGGCTATGCGGTACTTGTTGGCACCATGCTTTCGAGCAGCAAGTCCCGCTGGAATCAGTTTATTGAGACCGTCCCCGAGATTCTCGCGGGCGAGGAGGTCGCGCTCGTCAATGCCGTTCAATGGTCTCAGACTGCTCGCAAGGACGTACTGATGGCCACGAACCCGAGCGCCCGCCATGCGCTCGATTTTGGCAAGACGGGGGAGCGTACCTTGCGCGCTTGCTTGGGCGATGCCGCTTCGCAGGTCCCTGCCTACCAGCTGTTGTCCGAGGGCATGCGCTTTGAGGCGCGCCTTGCCCACGACGCCTGCGACTTCGATATCGATTACGTCTTTGAGGTCGATGACTGTCTGGAGGACTTTGGTATCGAGGAACTTGCCTTCGATCTGGAGCCTGCCGCATATATCGAGGAGTTCCGCAGACAGCAGTTCGCGCGCTCAAACCGCAGCATGCTGCCGCTGCCCGCGGCACTCGGCGCCATTCGCCTAACGAACGTTGAGGACGAGGTTCTTGAGCGCCATGCTCACGCCTACTTGGCTTCTCGTAAAGAACTTCTCTAAGATTTATTGACTTCCATCGTCTTTCGTATCATGTTGAGGGGCGGGTTTTCAATCGGTTGCGGATCGCATGCGATTCCGTCGTTCGGTTGAGACCCGTCCCGTCTATCTTGAGACAACAAGAAAGGAATCTGCATGTCTGAGTTTGCTGCCGGTCCTGCCGGTCGTATCGAGCGTGTCCGTGCCCTGATGGCCGAGCGTGGCTACGATGCCATCGTGGTGCGCGACGAGGCCAACCTTCGTTGGCTTACGGGCGTGAAGGGCGTCTTCGACTACACCTTCGAGTTCCCGCACGCTGCGTTTATTACGGTCGACCAGTGCCTGTTCCACACCGACTCGCGCTACCTCAACAGCTTTGAGGAGAACACGCCCGCCGGCAGCCCCTGGGTCTACGACATGGACGAGGGTACCATCCCCGGCTGGGTCGCCGGCAAGATTGCGGCTAACAAGTGCCGTGTCTGTGCTGTCGAGGACGATATGCAGATTAACTTCTACCAGGGTATTCAGCGCGGCCTGGAGGACCGTTCCGTCGCCTGCATGCTGCCGCTGATGCACGACGACATCCGCAAGATGCGCGCCATCAAGGATGCCGAGGAGATCGAGCTCATGCGCCATGCACAGTCGATCACTGACACCGCCTTCCAGCACATGCTCGGCTTTATTAAGCCCGGTATGACCGAGAAGCAGGTTCGCAACGAGCTCGAGAACTTTATGTTCGCCAACGGCGCCGACAGCCTGGCCTTCGGCTCCATTGTGGCGAGCGGCCCCAACACCGCCAACCCGCATGCCGTGCCGAGTGACCGTGTCATCGAGAAGGGCGACTTCGTCCTCATGGATTACGGCGCGGGCTACTGCGATTACCGCTCCGATATGACGCGCACTGTCGTGATGGGCGAGCCCACCCAGGAGCAGCTCGACCTGTACGCACTCGTGCGCCGCACGCACGAGGAGTGCGTCGCCGCCATCCATCCGGGCGTTGAGGGTAACGACATCTTCAAACTTTCCAAGAAGATCATCGGCGATGCCGGCTATGGTGATTACTACAACCATGGTCTGGGCCACGGCGTGGGCATCGACATCCACGAGCTGCCCAACTTCAACCGCAGCAAGAACACCATCGAGATCGGCTCGGTTGTCACCATGGAGCCCGGCGTCTACCTGCCCGGCGTGGGCGGCGTGCGCCTTGAGGACTACGGCGTGGTCACCGAGAACGGCTACGAGCCCTTCACCAAGACCCCGCACGACCTGCACGTTATCGACTGCTAGTCTACTTCGGTAGATAGTTTGGGGCGGGGCGTTCGGATCGATTCGGACGCCCCGCGTTCTCTTTTTATGCGCTCGCTGCAGGCGCCGTCTGCAAGTGTATAATTTCTGTCGTATGTAATTTGGACGCTTGTGCGTTCTGCCCATAACAAGAAAGGTCGCTATGCCTACCATTTCTACCGCCGACTTCAAGAACGGCCTCGGTCTCCGCATCAAGGACAAGGTCTACACCATCGTCGAGTTCCAGCATGTCAAGCCGGGCAAGGGCGGCGCGTTTGTGCGCTACAAGACCCGCGACATCAAGAGCGGCCGCGTCGTCGAGAACACCTGCAACGCCGGCACCAAGTTCGAGAGCGTCATGCTCACCACCCGTGAGTTCCAGTACCTCTACAACGATGGCACCGACTACATCTTCATGGACAACGAGTCCTATGAGCAGGTTCCCGTTCCCGAGGACATGGTGGGCGAGAACTCCAAGTGGCTGCGCGAGAACGACGTCTGCCAGCTGCTCTTCGCCGACGATGAGCTCATGGGCGTGACCCCGCCGATGTTCATCGAGACCACCATCGTCCAGACCGACCCGGGCTTTAAGGGCGACACCGTCCAGGGTTCCACCAAGCCGGCCACGATCGATACCGGCGCTGTCATCCAGGTTCCCATGTACCTCAACGAGGGCGAGGTCATCAAGGTTGACACCCGCGACGGCAAGTTCGTCTCCCGCGTCTAGCAACCAAATCTTCTAGGAGGACTCATGCCCCAGGAAATCAAGATTGACGGCATCGGCATTTCGCCCGATGTTCTGACCGCCATCGTCTCGCGCGCCGTGTCCGATGTCGAGGGCATCGCCTCCGTTGGCGTCAAGGACCTTGCCACCAACCTTGTCTCCATGATGCTCTCGTCCAAGGCCCCGGCTTCCGAGCCGGCGGTCGAGGCCGAGGTCGTCGGCGACAAGCTCGCACTCACCGTGCGTGTCGTGGTGTTCTTTGGCTATCCGTTCAAGAAACTCGCCGAGGTCGTTCGCGCTGCCGTGGTCGCCGCCATCGATGCCCAGGTGGGCGTTGAGGTCGAGCGCGTTGACGTTTGCATCGACGGCCTCGTTTTCCCCAAGGAGTAACCTTTGAGCCTTAAGGTTTATCGCGGGCGTACGCTTGCCCGCAGTCAGGCGCTGCAGCTGCTGTTCCAGGCCGAGGCCACGGACAGCCCGCTCGAGCGCGTCCTCGAGGGCGATTTCCTTATCTCGAAGGGTCCCCTCGACCCCTATGCGCTGGAGCTGTGTCGCGGTGCCTACGAGCATATCGACCGCATCGACTGCGCTCTGCGCTCCGTTGCCAAGAACTGGGATCTTATGCGCATGCCCGGCGCCGACCGCAACCTGCTGCGTATCGCCGTTTACGAGATGCGTTTCCTCACCGACGAGGAGGTCTCGGACGCCATCGTGATCAACGAGGCCGTCGAGCTTGCCAAGGCCTATGGCACCGACCAGTCCGCGTCGTTCGTCAACGGCGTGCTGGGTAAAATCGCTCGCAGCGAGGAGCTGCCGGGTGAGGACCTGTACCAGGAGCTGCTGGCCGAAGATCGCGCTCGCGAGGAGGCACAGGCTGCCGAGGCCGCCGCCAAGGTTGCGGTTGCTCAGGTTGAGGTTGGCGTGCTGGCTGAGGATGCGGACGCTGCTGAGGCTGACATCGACTCCGTCGAGGAGTAGTCATGCCAGAGGGTTCTGTCCGTAACTTTGATGAGATCTCGGACCGTCTGGATCAGATCATCGCTACCGTTCGCTCCAAGGATACCTCCTTGGAGCGTTCGCTCGATTTGTTTGACGAAGCGATTGAGCTGGGCTCCCGCGCGGTCGATATGGTCGACAAGTTTGAGTTGACGCCGCGTGAGGCCGACAAGCTCGAGCAGGAATACGATGAGGATGCGGCAAACGAATCCCAGGATAGCTAGGCCGCATCTCCGGATACGAATGGTTGATGGCATTCATGAAACGCGTGCGTCTTGATGACGAACTGATTTCACAGGGCATCTGCGCCGATCGCGCGGATGCCCTTCGCACTCTTATGGCCGGCTTGGTCTCGAGTGGCGGCGAGCGTTTGACTTCGCCAGGCTTTAAGGTGATCCCGGGCCTGCCGCTGCACGTGAAGGGACGCATTCCCTATGTTGGCCGCGGCGGTCTTAAGCTCGAAGGCGCGCTTGATGCGTTTGGTATCAATCCGACGGGCCTTGCCTGTCTGGATGTGGGCTGCTCTACCGGCGGCTTTACCGATTGCCTGCTTAAGCGCGGAGCTGCGACAGTTGTCTCGGTGGACGTAGGTCGCGCCCAGTTCGATTGGTCGTTGCGTCAGGACGATCGCGTGACGCTGCATGAGCGCACAAACGTGACGCGGCTGCCTGAGCTTGGCTATGCCGGCGCCATCGACCTGGCTGTGTGTGATGTCTCATTTACCAGCATCGCGAACATTATCGATGCGGTGCTGGCATGCCTGGCGCCTATGGGTGCATTCTGCACACTCGTAAAGCCGCAGTTTGAGGCTCCGGCGGCGTTGGTGGGCGAGGGCGGCATTGTGACCGATCCCGCCGTGCGCCGCGATACACTCGTTGCGGCAGTTGAGCTCTTTGCTGCCAAGGGCCTGTTCCCGGTCGATGTGTGCGTGTCACCCATTCATGGTGCCAAGGGCAACGTTGAGTTTTTCCTGTACGGCACGAGATTTGACCCCGGCGACCGCACGCAAGACGAGCTGCAATCCCAGGTATCGGTTTTGAGCGAGAAAGCTGCAACGCTATGAAGGTCTTTCTGGTTCCCAATTACTACAAGCAAGAGGCGGTCGAGAGCGGCCTGATGCTCGAGCTTTGGCTGACGCGCCAGGGCTATGAGGTCGCATGGGCTGCCGACCAGCGATCGAAGATTCAAAGCACGCCTGATATTGACGGCTCTGATCTGGTCATTACGCTCGGCGGCGACGGCACGCTGCTGCGCGCTGCCCGCATCCTCAACTATCGCGAGATTCCTATCCTCGGTCTTTCCTATGGTCACCTGGGCTTTTTAACTGCTGCGAGTCCAGAGGAGCGCGACGTTCTGCAGGTCGTGACCGACTCTCTTTCCGGCGAGCTGCACGTGAGCCGTCGCGCCACTATCGCCGCGGATATCGTGTCCGTGCGCGAAGACGGAACGAAGGATGTCGTGCGCACCTTCGCCCTTAACGACATGGCGCTTACGCGCGGGCCCCTGTCCGATATGGTCGAGTTCGACATCACGGTGTCGGGCCACCATATCGATCGACTGCGTGGCGACGGCGTGGTCGTGTCCACGGCGACTGGTTCTACGGGTTACGCACTCAGTGCCGGTGGCCCCATCGTGAGCCCCGACTATACGGGCATGGTCTGCGTACCCATTGCGCCGCACACCATTCAGGCCCGCGCCTTCTTGACTTCGCCGAGTGATGTCGTCGAGATCTTTATGTCCGAGGATCGCCCTAGCGTTCCGGCAATCGCCATCGACGGACAGTTTATTACTTGTGATGGTACGGTCGAGAGCGTGGCTGTGCGTCGCGGTCCCGGCGATGTGCTGCTGCTGGATTATGGCCCCGAGAGCTTCTATAACTCGGTGAGCCGAGTGTTTTATGGAGTACGACATGATCGATGAGCTGCAGGTTTCTAACATTGCACTCATTCGTGAGGCGACGCTGGTGCCGAGTGCCGGCCTGACTGTCCTGACAGGCGAGACCGGCGCCGGCAAGACCGCGCTGCTCTCGGCCCTTAAGCTTATTTTGGGCGAGCGTGCGGATTCGTCGACGGTGCGCGAGGGCGAGGCGCTGGCGAGCGTCGAGGCACGCCTGTTTGACGGCCCGCACGACACGGAGGGCTTCACGGTCCAGCGCAGCCTTTCTGCCGAGGGCCGCAGCCGCGTGAAGATTGACGGCTGCATCGCCAGCGTGCGCGAGCTTTCAGAGCGCGTCGGCGTGATGATGGATCTGTGCGGTCAGCACGAGCATCAGCGCCTCCTCGACCCGGCGCATCACGTTGCCATGGTCGATGCCTGGGCAGGGCGCCCGGCACTCGAGGCACTCGAGCACTACCGTGCTTGCTTTAAAGCCTCGCGTGCGGCTGCCAAGGAGGTCCGTCGCGTCGAGGAGGCCTCGCGTGCGCAGGGGAGTCGTGTCGAGGAGGCGCGCTTCGCCCTGGAGCGCATTGCCGAGGTCGACCCCATGCCTGGTGAGTATGAGGAACTTGAGCAACTGCTGCCGCGCTCCGAACATGCCGAGGTACTGGTTGCCACGGCTAACGATGCCCATGCATCGCTTGCCGCCGAAGGGGGAGCGCTCGATGCCGTGAACAGCGCCGTGGCAGAGCTTTCCCGTATGGCTACCGTCGATCGCAAACTGGGTGACATTGCCGATGCGCTTTCGGATGTCTGTATCTCCCTTGAGGATTGCGCGAACGAGCTTCGTTCCTATCGCGATGGCGTCGCCTTCGACCCGCGCGAGCTCGCTCGCATGCGTGAGCGGTATTCCGACCTCAAGGGCCTGTTGCGTCAGTGGGGTCCCACTATGGACGATGTTTTCGCCATGCGCGATCGCTCGCAAGAACTGCTGTCCCTGGTCGATGATGGCGATGAGCAGATCAAAAAGGCGCGTGAGGCACTCGGGAGCGCCGAGCGCGAGTTGTTTGCCGCTGCCAAGGCACTTAAGCGCGCTCGCAATACGGCGGCCCCGCGCTTCTGCCACGAGGTTGGCCGCCAGATGGCGCGCTTGGAGATGGGTAGTGCCGAGCTCGTCTGGGAGTCGCGTGATCTTCCCCGTGCTGAGTGGACGCCCGTTGGTCCTTCGAGCTACGAGCTGCTATACCGCAGCGGTGCCGGTTTGACGCCGCGCCCCCTGCGTCGAATTGCGTCGGGCGGCGAGCTCAGCCGCGTCATGTTGGCGAGTAAGGTAGTTTTGGGTAACGCCGATGGTGTCGATACGCTCGTGTTCGATGAGGTCGATGCCGGTGTCGGCGGCACTACCGCACGTGCCCTCGCGAGCGTGCTGGCAGATCTCGCCGCTACGCATCAGGTGATTGTCGTAACTCACTTGGCGCAGGTCGCCGTCATGGCTGATAAGCATTATGTTGTCAGCAAGGAACCGGGCGATGTTCCCCAGACGCATTTGGACGAGGTAACCGGCGAAGCGCGTACCGCCGAGATCGCCCGCATGTTGAGCGGCGATCAATCGGAGGCGAGCTTGGCGCATGCCAAGCAGATGCTTGAAGAAGCTCGAGGTTAGGTCGTATCAGCGGTGTTGGTGGGACAAAATAGACTGAATTTTTTGTCCCACTACGCGTTTTACTCAACGACCTTGTCCGGCTGGATGAGCTCCTCGTAGTAGCTGATATGCTCGCGGGCGTCTTCAATCTCGGGCAGCAGGAAGTTGTAGATGACTTCGATGATCATCGTAGCGCTGATCTTAGAGAACGCAAAGTCGCCTGTCGTCAGCAGCGCTTCGTGGTTGACGGTATTAAAAGTGTAGTCTGCCAGACGCGCGAGCGGGGATTTGCTGTCGCTGCTTATGACGACTACGGTTGCGCCGCAGTTGCGAGCCGCTTTTGCCATACGATTCAATCGGCGCGATTTGCCGGAGTTTGAGATTAGCACGATGACGTCACCCGGTCGTAACGTGAGCGCAAAGCCGATTGATGTCTCGCTAATGGTGCTCGCCATGCAACGCAGTCCCAGCTGCGAAAACTTAAACGTCGCATCGAGCGCGACCGCGTTCGTATTGCCCACAGCTGCAAACTCAATAACCCCTGCATGCTTAAGGGCATGCACAACAGCCGCCAGCGTATCGTGGTCGATCCCGTCGATGGTCGCATTAAGCTCGCTCACCTTGGCAGCCAGGATGTTCTTGAGGCTCTGCTCCATATTATCGAGCGAGACCTCGTCAGTCAGGCCCTCGTTGCGCTGGCTTTCCAAATCCCTCGCCAACGAAAACTGAAAGCTGCGGAAGCTGCCAAAGCCAAGCTTGCGGCAGAAGCGCGAAACGGTCGCCTCGGACGTGGCGGCGGCGCGCGAGAGCTGAGCGGCCGTGAGGCGCGGCGCCTCGGACTGGTGCTCCAATATATAGTCGACAATGCGCTGCTCGGACTCGCTGTATCCCTGATGGGTACTAATGAGGGAAAGTGCGCTCTTGCTACTATCGGTCATGGATGGCTCCTGGTTGGCATGAAAATCGGACTCGTTTTGTAATGCCATAGTATAGGTGGATTTTCAATTACAAGATACACCTTGCCGTTTCAAGTGTTGATGGTAAACTTTCACCTACCGTTTACGGTTATGAAAGAACCTTTCACCGGAGAATTGCACCTTGTCTCTTCTCACGCGGACGGTAGGTTGGTATCTTTCAGTTGTGGAAAAACGCGCATCGAAGCGCGTGTAGGGGAGCGCCCGCGGGCGCTGTACTCAAGAAGGAGGGACACATGGCTAAGTTTGACATCATCGCCGCGACCGGTTGCCCGACCGGCATTGCGCACACCTTCATGGCGAAGGAGGCGCTGGAGAAGGCAGCTGCCGAGCGCGGTCTGACCATTAAGGTTGAGACTCATGGCCAGGTCGGTGTCGAGAACGAGCTCACCAAGAGTGAGATCGCTGGTGCCAAGGCCGTCGTCGTCGCAGCCGACAAGGATGTCCAGGCTGAGCGTTTCGCCGGCAAGCCCATGGTTTCCGTTGGTGTTTCCAAGGCCCTGTCGGTTGAGGCCGCCGGTAAGCTGATTGACCGCGCGCTCGCCGCCAAGGGCGACAGCACGGTAGCAGCTGCTGCCGATATCGAGGATGAGGTCGAGGAGAAGGAGTCCATCGGCCACATCATCTACAAGCACCTCATGAACGGCGTCAGCCACATGCTGGTCTTCGTCGTTGCCGGTGGTGTTCTGACCGCTGTCTCGTTCCTGTGGGGCATTACGTCCTTCGATTCGACGGCGTCTGACTACAACAGCTTTGCTGCGATGCTCAAGATCATCGGCGGCATCGCCATGAACCTTATGGTTCCGGTGCTTTCCGCCTACATTGCCGAATCCATCGGCAAGCGCCCGGCGCTCGTCCCCGGCTTTGTTGCCGGTATGATCGCCATCCAGGGCCTGCCCGTTAACGCCGAGACCGGCATGATCGACGCCGGTGGCGCCGGCGTGGGCTTCGGCTTCCTGGGCGGCATCGTTGGCGGCTTCCTCGCCGGTTATGTCATCCTGCTGCTCGAGAAGGTCTTTGCCGGTCTGCCCAAGAACCTGGACGGCCTCAAGGCTATCTTCCTGTACCCGCTGTTCTCTACCGCCATCGTCGGCCTGGTCATGCTCGGCATTTCCGGCCCCATGGCTGCCATTAACACCGCCATGATGGACTTCCTCAAGGGCCTGTCCGCCTCTGGCGCCGTTGTACTGGGTCTTGCCATCGGCTGCATGTGCGCCTTTGACATGGGCGGCCCGGTCAACAAGGCTGCTTACGTCACCGGTACCGCTATGCTCACCGAGGCTCTGGCCGCCGGTGTTGGCACCGATACCTACAACTTCGGCACCAACTTCATGGCTGCCGTCTCCGCCGCCTGCATCGTTCCGCCGCTGATCACCACCTTTGCCGTCGTTGTCGGCAAGAAGTACTTCAGCCAGGAGGATCACGACGCCGGTGTCGTCAACCTCATCCTTGGTTGCACCCACATCACCGAGGGCGCCATTCCGTTCATGACCAAGAACATCTGGCCCGTCATGCCCATCATGATGCTCGGTTCCTCTATCGCTTCGATCCTGACCATTATGTTCAACGTTCACGATCCGGCGCCTCACGGTGGCTTCCTGGTCCTGCCCGTTGTCGAGAACGGTCCGCTTTGGGTCCTCGCGATCCTCATCGGCGCTGTGGTCGGTGGCATTCTGTTCGTGGCCTTCAAGAAGTACGACTTCGAGAAGAACCAGAAGGCCGCTCCTGTAGCCAAGCCCGTTGAGGCCCCCAAGGCCGCTGCCGTCGAGGCCCCCAAGGCCGAGGCTGCCGACTTCGTGAAGGTCGAGAACGTCTTTGTCGCCGAGGACTTCGCTTCTCGTGACGAGGCTCTGAGCTTCGTTTCCAACCAGGCTGTCAAGGCCGGCATCGCCAACGACGCCGACGCCGTGATGAACGCCTTCCTGGCCCGCGAGGCCGAGGGCACCACGGGCATGATGGAGGGCTTCGCCATCCCGCATGCCAAGTCCGACGCCATTACCGAGGCTGCCGTCATCGTCGTCAAGGATGAGTCCGGCGTGACCGGTTGGGACACCATGGACGGCGCTCCCGTCAACGTGGCTATCGCCCTGCTCATCCCGGGTGCACAGGCCGGCACTACGCACCTCAAGATCCTGTCCAAGGTCGCCGAGGCGCTCATGGACGAGGACTTCCGTGCCACCGTCAAGGGTTCTACCGACGCCGCCGAGATCGCCAAGACGATCAACGCCCGCTTGGTCTAATTCCACGGTACGCGAATAACATCGCCCCCTGTAACAAAGGCGGAGCCCCTCTCCAGGGTCTCCGCCTTTTTTCTATCCCTCTCATAAGTTGCGGTGAAATAGGGACTGTTTAAACGATTCAACCCCAAATGGGGGTGCGGACAGA